>AEPR01000191.1 GCA_000195205.2 Oxalobacteraceae bacterium IMCC9480
GGTTTTCGTTAGCCGACACAATCAGCGTCGCGATCCCGGCCGCATTGAAGACGATGCGACCGTTATCCCCGAACAGCACATCGCGGCCGTTGCCGGCCATGATGCTGTCGTTGCCCAGGCCGCCGAAAATGACGTGATCGCCATTGCCGGCACGGATGGTGTCATTGCCGCCTATGCTCTCAAAATAATCCGCTGACTGGATCAGCAAAGTCGTCATGCCAGCCGCATCGAGCGTGATGCTGCCGTT
>AEPR01000190.1 GCA_000195205.2 Oxalobacteraceae bacterium IMCC9480
CCTTCGACAGGCTCAGGACGAACGGTTTGCCGGTGTGCTTGCCTTCCTAAATACTTACTTCAACCGCCCCGTCAACATCCAATAATGCTCAATCCGCTGAATCCGAATGTCCTTCAAATGCGGTGACAGCCGCTTGCGCAACCCACTATCACTCGGAAAATTCTTCACCACTTCATAACGCTCGCCACTACCAAGCCGCCGAATCTGAAAGGTGTTGCCCTGCAAATCAGTCCGCGCAATCGAGGTGCTGATGCCTTCCACATAGACGTTATCCATCATCACCACCAGCGTGTCCTTGCCCAGCTGGTCGCGCAGGCGTTCCATGAAACTGTCCTGCTGCTCGCGCAGCACATGCGACCACCAGAAGCTGGCCAGGCAGGCGGTGAACGGCTGTTCGGTCTCGATCGCAAAGGCATCGGCCAGTGCGAACTCGACCTTGTCTGCCGGCAGATTGCGGGCCTGTGCCAGCGCGATCACTTCGGCATTGATGTCGGTGGCCAGCACATGTTCGGCGGTCTTGACCGCTTCGGCAGTCCAGTAACCAGTGCCGCAGGCGATCTCCAGCACGCGGTGGCCGGCCACTGCGTTCT
>AEPR01000189.1 GCA_000195205.2 Oxalobacteraceae bacterium IMCC9480
CGACAGGCTCAGGACGAACGGGTGGTGGGGGTTGAAAATCCTTAGGTTTGGGAGAGGGCGGGTGCGGTCACGGTTGCTGCTACCGCTGCCGCTCCCCCCGGCCCTACCCCGCCACCGCCGCCCCATCCATCTCCCGCAACGCCTCCATCACCCTCCCCGCCGGAATATCCTTCATGCACCGATGATGCCCCAGCGGACATTCGCGCTGCTTGCAGGGCGCGCACTCCAGCGCCAGGTAAATCGTCCGGAAGACATCCGCAAACGGTGGCGCATGGGCCGGATCCGTCGGTCCGTACAACGCGACGATCTTGCGGTTAAGTGCCGAGGCAATGTGCAGCAATCCGGAGTCATTGCTGACCACCGCATCGGCCTTGGCGATCAGCGCAATCGCCTCTGTCAGTGCAGTACTGCCCGCCAGGTTGGTGACGAACGGCATGATGGTCGTGATCGCCTCGCCGACCGGGCGATCCTTTTCCGAACCGAGGATGACGACCTGCACCTCGGGAATCGCCTGCTGCAGCAGCCCGGCCAGCTCGGCAAAATGCGTGATCGGCCAGCGCTTGGCCGAACCGAATTCGGCACCCGGCGCGAATACCACCAGCGGCCGTCCGACCTGCAGTTTTGCGCTCTGCCAGGCCGCGTTCACCTGCGCCGCCTCAACGGTCAGCGTCGGCCGTGGCAACTCTGCCGGCTGTGGCACCGAGGCCGCCGGTGGCTGCGCCAGCGCAGCGTAAAACGCCACCATCGGCCGCGGTAATTGCTTGTCGTCGCGGTGCAGCGTGTTGAGCAGTCCGTAACGCGATTCGCCGACATAGCCGACCCGCTGCGCGATCCCGGCCAGCCATGGGATCAGTGCGAACTTGAGCGTATTGGGCAACACGTAGGCGGCGGCGTAATCACGCGTACGCAACTGGCGCGCAAACCGCCAGCGCTCCCGCAACTGCAGCGTGCCATGCCGGAACGGGGTTTCGATGACGCTATCGACTTCGGCCATCGCGTACCACACCGGTGCCACCCAGGCCGGTGCCAGGACGTCGATAGGCCGGTCGGGATGGGCCAATTTGAGCAGCTTGAGCAGCGGTTGCGCCATCACAGCGTCACCGATCCAGTTAGGGGAAATAACCAGCGTGCGGGTCACCGGCGCGCCACGCAAACTGGCGGCGGGACGGCGATCGGAAGAAGGAAAAAGTACGGATCATGCAGGGTCATCAGACGGCTTCCTTTTCAAACTGCAAATGGTGCAGGCTAGCGTAGACGCCATCGCGCGCCAGGAGTTCGGCATGGGTGCCCAATTCGACAATATGACCGCTGACCAGCACCACGATGCGGTCGGCCCGTTCGATCGTCGAGAGCCGGTGCGCAATGACCAGCGTGGTGCGGTTTTGCATCAGGTCGACCAGCGCGGACTGGACCGCGCGCTCGGATTCGTTGTCGAGTGCCGAGGTGGCTTCGTCGAGAATCAGGATCGGTGCGTCCTTGTAGATCGCGCGGGCAATCGCCATGCGCTGACGCTGGCCGCCGGAGAGGCGACTACCGTTGTCGCCGATCGGCGAGTCAAAGCCTTTTGGCAGGCCCATGATCATCTCGGTCAGGTGCGCTGCGCTGGCAGCAGCTTCGATACGTTCGCGATCAGGTTGCGGATCGCCATACGCGATGTTGGCGGCGACGGTGTCATCGAACAGCACGACGTTCTGGCTGACCATGGCCATCTGCGAGCGCAGGCTGGTCAGCGACAACGAGTCGAGTGGCGCGCCATCGAGGCAGATCTGGCCCGATTGCGGCGTATGAAAGCCCGGCACCAGATTGACCAGCGTCGATTTGCCGCCACCTGAAATCCCGACGAAAGCAACCGTTTCGCCGGGATGAATCGTCAGGTTGATATTGGCCAGCGCCGGCAAGGTCTGCTCGGGATAGGCAAAGCAGACGTTCTGGAATTCGATGTGACCGACCGAGCGGCCGGTCAGCGCGACGCCATTGGTGCGTTCGGGTGGCGTGTCGATCAGCGCGAAGACGGCTTCGGCGGCAGCGATGCCGCGTTGCAGCGGGCCATTGACTTCGGCCAGGTGCTTGAGCGGTGTCAGCAGCATCAGCATCGCGGTGATGAACGACACGAAACCGCCGGCGGTGATCTGGTTCTGGCCGGACTGCAACAGCGCAATTACGATCACCACCGACACCGCGCAAGAGGCCATGATCTGCGTGATCGGCACCGTGGCCGCGAAGGTGCTGGCCATGCGCATCGAGTAGTTGCGCAGCTTGATGGCGCGCTGCTCGAAGCGGTTTTTTTCATAGTCATGGCCACCGAAGATCTTGATGACCTGCTGGGCGCGGGTGGTTTCTTCGATGACCTGGGTCAGCTCGGCATTGACGTCGAGGAAATCGCGCGTGAGTTTGCGCAGCCGCTTGCCGGTCATCCGGACAACAATCGCCATCAGCGGCAGCAACACCAGCGCGACGATGGTCAGGCGCCAGTTCAGCCACAGCAAAAATGCCAGCAGCACGATGACTGTGAGACTGTCGCGGATCAGCGAGGTGAATACCTTGGTGACCATTTCAATGATTTGCTGAACCTCGAACATCATCGAGTTGATGACGCGCCCGACCGAGGTGCGCTCGTAGAATTGGGCCGGCACATCCAGCAGGCGACTGAACATCTGGCGGCGCAGGATATTAAGTAGATGGGTCGAGACCCAGGTCATCATGTAAGTGGTCAGGAAGGTCGAGAGACCGCGCAGCACGAACATGCCGATGACGGCCACCGGCACAGTCCACAGCGGGATGGTCGACTTGCCGACGAAGCCATTGTCGAGCAGGGTTTTCATGACGGCCGGGAACATCGGTTCGGTCGAGGCGGTGATCGCCATCCCCAGAAAGGCCAGCCCGAGGCGACCCCGGAATGGCTTGAGCATGCGCGCCAGGCGCATCAGATGGGGAGAAAATGTCATCGGGAACTTTGCGGTGTAAGCAGGCGGGAATGGCCGGAGAAAGCGATTACAATCCTCCGGACCGGCTGCCGCAGTGGCAGCATGCCGGGATGTGCCATGGGCGCCGCTGCCGGCCCCGGGCAAGCACCCCGTGAACAATATTGCGATCCCACCCTAGGTGTTATGAAACTCTCTGTCATTGTCATCACAAAAAATGAGGCACGAAATATCGGCGCCTGCATGGACAGCGTCGGATTTGCAAACCAGTGGATTATAGTGGATTCAGGTAGCTCGGACGGCACTGTCGGACTGGCCCGCGCCGCTGGTGCCAGCGTCATCGAGACGACCGACTGGCCCGGTTTTGGTCCGCAAAAAAATCGCGCCCTGGCCGCCGCCGAAGGGGACTGGATCCTGTCGCTGGATGCCGACGAGCGTATCACGCCGGCATTACGCGACGAAATCCTCGCCGTCATCGCCGCTCCGCAACACGACGCGTATGCACTGCCGAGGCTGTCGAGCTTCTGTGGCCAGTTCATCCGTCATTCGGGCTGGTATCCGGATCATGTGGTGCGGCTGTGGCGCCGTGGCAGCGGACGGTTTTCGGACAGCCTGGTGCACGAACGGGTGCTGGTCAACGGCGGCAAGATCGGCTACCTGCGCAGTCCGATCATCCACTACAGCTATCGTGACAACGGCGATCTTCTGCGCAAGCTGGAACAGTATTCGGAGCTGGGCGCGCGCCAGGCTTTTGCGGCCGGCAAACGCGGCACACTGCGCAAGGCTTTCGTGCATGCGCTGTCGGCCTTCCTGCGTTCGTTCGTGTTCAAGCGCGGTTTTCTGGATGGCCGTGCCGGGCTGATCGTCGCACTGTGCGCGGCCGAAACCACTTATCACAAGTACTTCAAGCTGATGATGCTGACCCAGGCAGAGGGCGGATCAGTGCGCGACGCCGACGTGTATGAACGCACGCAGACGCAGCAACGCTCCTCACAGGATTAAGTCGTTCGCAGCGACTCCGCACAGCGCAACATGTCAAAGCACGCATCCAGCAGTCGTCCGGACTGCCCGCCAAGATCAAAACTTTGCGGCGCAAACAGCCAGTTATTGATCAGGCCTTCGAGCATCGCATGCAGGCTGACCGTCGCCAGCTGCGTGTCCAGCGTCGCCGGCAACTGGCCCTGCGCGCACGCCAGGATCAGCAATCGCTCGATATTGTGCATGCAGTCATTGAAGCCTTCGTGCTGGCGGACCCGGATCGGGTCATCGACATCGACCAGCTCGCATTTGTGAAAGATGACCTCGAAGACCCGCCGCGTCTGCGGGTTGTGAACGATGTCATTGATCGCAAACAGGATGCCGGCGCGCAGCTGATCGAGCGGTTCGCGATCGGGGTGATCGGCGCTCTGTAACACCATGGCTTCCAGCGGTAAGTGCGCTCGCTCACACATGGCATTAAACAAATCCCCCTTGTTCTTGAAATGCCAGTAAATTGCGCCACGCGTTACGTTCGCGGCCGTCGCCACATCCGCCAGCGACGTGCGTGTCACGCCATGAGCGTGAAAGACATTTTCAGCCGCATCAAGGATGCGACTGCGGGTTTCAAGGGCTTCTTCTTTGGTTGATCGGGACATGATTGCCTGAATGAAAATGGTGCACCGCACCGCAAAATACATACATCAGTGAATGTATGTATACTACCATCCAACACGACATGGCCGGTATGCACGAAGAAACCCACATTTCATGCACCGCACCAACTTTAGCGACCCGTGTCGCAACCGTCCTTACACCAATAACTGCACGACCTTCCATTGCGAGAATTCCATGCGTCTATCCCGACCTGATTCCACGTTGCGCTTGAGCGCTTCCCTGTTGCTGCTCGCAGCACTTGCTGCCTGTAGTGACAATAAGCCTCCGGCTGCCGCCAAGGCGCCACCCACCGAAGTGGCGATCGTCACGGTGACCCCGGGCAGCATGCCGGTGACCACCGAACTGCCAGGCCGCATCGAAGCCAGCCGCATCGCCCAGGTGCGTGCCCGTGCTGCCGGCATCGTCCAGAAGCGGGTGTTCCGCGAAGGCAGCGAAGTCAAGGCCGGCGACGTCTTGTACCGGATCGATCCGGCCGCATTCCAGGCCGCTTATGACAGCGCCCAGGCCGTCGTGGCGAAAGCCGATGCCAACCTCGCGCAAGCAGCATTGAAGGTGCAGCGCTACGCGCCGCTAGTCAAAACCAACGCCATCAGCAAGCAGGAGTACGATGATGCGGTTACCGCAAAGACGCAAGCCAGTGCCGACCTCGCCGCCGGCAAGGCAGCACGCCAGGTCGCCAGTCTGAACCTGGGCTACGCCACGGTCACCGCGCCGATTTCCGGTCGCATCGGCCGTGCGCTGGTGACCGAAGGCGCATTGGTCGGGCTCGGTGAAGCCACGCCGTTGGCGATCGTCCAGCAAATCGACCCGGTCTTCGTCAACATGACGCAGTCGAGCATCGAAGTGCTGCGCCTGCAGCGCGCGATGGCCAGCGGCCAGTTGCAAAGCGCCGGCAAGGGCCTGGTCAAGGTGACGCTGGTGACCGAAGACGGCAAGCCCTATGCCCATCCGGGCAAGCTGCTGTTTTCGGACCTGAGCGTCGATGAAAGCTCAGGCGCCATCACGCTGCGCGCCGAATTCCCGAATCCGGAACGGCTGCTGCTACCGGGCATGTATGTCCGTGCCAAGCTTGAGCAAGCCATTAACGAAGCCACCATCACGGTGCCGCAACAAGCGGTGCAGCGCACTGGTCAGACAGCGACCGTGTTGCTGGTGGACGCAGAAGACAAAGTCGTGGTGCGGCCGATCAAGACCAGCACGTCGCAAGGCAATAAATGGATAGTCACCGACGGTCTGAAGGCCGGCGACAAGGTCATCGTCGAGGGCTTCCAAAAAGTCAAACCGGGAGCGACCGTCAAGACCATCCTGTGGAAAGACACTGACACCGCCCCCGCTGCAATGACTGCTCCTGCCGCCGGAGCCGAGCCGGCACCGGCTGCCGCTGCAGCGAAATAAGGAGTCCGGCATGGCACAATTTTTTATTGACCGACCGGTCTTCGCCTGGATGCTGGCACTGTTCATCGTGCTGGCGGGTGCGCTCTCCATCACGACCCTGCCCGTATCGCAATACCCGTCCATCGCGCCGCCTTCCGTGGTCATCGCCGCGACTTATCCGGGTGCGTCTGCCCAGTTACTCGATGACAGCGTCACCAGCCTGATCGAACAGGAAATGAACGGCGCCGAGGGCTTGAAGTACATGGAATCGCAAAGCCAGGCCAACGGCCAGGTCCGCATTACCGTGTCGTTCGAGCCGGGCACCGATCCCAATCTGGCGGCCGTCGATGTCCAGAACCGCTTGAAGCGGGTCGAGGCGCGCTTGCCGCAAGTCGTCACGCAGCAAGGCGTGCAGGTCACCAAATCGCGCAGCCACATCCTGCTGTTTGCGTCACTGTCGTCGACCGACGGCAAGACCGACCCGATTGCACTGGGCGACTACATCTCGCGCAACATCCTCAATGAAATCAAACGCGTGCCGGGCGTCGGCGAAGCCCAGCTGTTCGGTACCGAACAGGCCATGCGGATCTGGCTCGACCCGGCCAAGCTGATCGGCTACAAGCTGACCACGGCCGATGTCACCAGCGCCGTGCGCGCACAAAATGCCACGGTCACTGCCGGTACGCTGGGCGAATTGCCCAGCCCGACCTCGCAACAGTATTCGGCACCGATCATCGTCACCGGACAGCTCGAAACGCCGGAAGAATTCGGCAAGGTGGTTCTGCGCGCCAATCCGGATGGCTCCACCGTGCTGCTGCGCGATGTGGCCCGCATCGATATCGGCGGCCAGGCCTACGGTACCTCGGCGCGTCTGAATGGCAAGCCGACCGCCGCGATTGCGGTGCAGCTGTCGCCTTCCGGCAATGCGCTCGGCACCGCCACCGCCGTGATCGCCAAGATGGACGAACTGTCCAAGTTCTTCCCGCCCGGCTTGCGCTACGACATTCCGTATAACACTTCGACCTTCGTCAAGATTTCGATCGAGGAAGTGGTCAAGACACTGCTCGAAGCGATCGTGCTGGTGTTCCTGGTGATGTACCTGTTCCTGCAAAATTTCCGCGCCACGATCATCCCGACCATCGTCGTGCCAATCGCCCTGATGGGGACCTTCGGCATGATGGCGCTGTTCGGATTTTCGATCAATGTGCTGACGATGTTCGGCATGGTGCTGGCCATCGGTATCCTGGTCGATGATGCGATCGTGGTGGTTGAAAACGTCGAACGCATCATGAGCGAAGAAGGCTTGTCGGCGCGTGACGCTACCCGCAAGGCCATGGGCCAGATCACCGGTGCCATCATCGGTATCACGCTGGTACTGATCGCCGTGTTCCTGCCGATGGCCTTGTTCGGCGGCGCGGTCGGTGCGATTTACCGGCAATTTTCGCTGTCGATGGTGTCCTCGATGGCCTTCTCCGCACTGCTGGCGCTGACGCTGACGCCGGCGCTGTGCGCGGCCATCCTGAAGCCGGTCAAGGCCGGTCACAACGCCGAAAAGAAAGGTTTCTTCGGCTGGTTCAATCGCGGCTTTGGCCGCACTGCCACCGGTTACCAGAGTTTTGTCGGCAAGATGCTCAAGGGTACGTTGCGCTACGTGCTGGTCTACGGCGGCATCCTGCTGGTCGTCGGGTTCCTGTACACCCGTCTGCCATCGGCCTTCCTGCCGACCGAAGACCAGGGTTACATCGTCACCAACGTGCAGTTGCCGGCCGGTGCCAGTACCGGACGGACTCTGAAAGTCCTCGAAGAAGTCGAGAACTTCTATCTCAAGCAGCCTGAAGTGGCCCGCACCGTTGCGGTCGCCGGCTACAGCTTTTCGGGTAATGGCCAGAATGCCGGTCTGGTATTCGTGCCGCTGAAGGACTGGAGCGAGCGTGGTGCCGATCAGTCCGCCAGCGCACTGGCGGCCCGCGCGATGGGTGAATTTTCGAAGATCCGCGACGCGATCGTGTTCCCTGTCACGCCACCGCCAATTCCCGAACTGGGCAACGGCACCGGCTTCACGTTCCGCCTGCAGGATAGAGCCGGCCTCGGCCATGCTGCACTGGTGGCTGCGCGTAACCAGTTGCTCGGACTGGCTGGCAAGAGCAAGGTGCTGGTCGGCGTGCGGCCGGAAGGACTCGATGATGCGCCGCAACTGCAACTCGATATCGACCGCGACAAGGCCAATGCCCTTGGCGTCGCGTTTGCCGATATCAACGCCACGCTGTCGACCGCACTCGGTTCGTCGTACATCAACGACTTCCCGAGCCGGGGTCGCCAGCAACGCGTGATCGTGCAAGCCGATGCGCCGGAACGCCAGCAACCGTCCGATCTGCTCAAGCTGTATGTACGCAGCAGCAGCGGTGCGATGGTGCCGATGTCGTCGTTCGTGACTTCCCGCTGGATCGTCGGTCCGGTGCAACTGGTGCGCTACAACGGCTATCCGGCCATGAAGATCTCGGGTGATGCCGCGCCGGGTCGCAGTTCCGGTGAAGCACTGACCGAGATGGAAAGCCTGATGAGCCAGCTGCCGGAAGGCTTCGGCTATGAATGGACCGGCCAGTCACTGGAAGAAAAAACCTCCGGCTCGCAAGCGCCGGCACTGTTCGCGCTGTCGCTGCTGATCGTCTTCATGGTGCTCGCGGCCCTGTACGAAAGCACCACGATTCCGATCGCCGTGTTGCTGGTGGTGCCGCTCGGGGTACTGGGTGCACTGCTCGGCGCGAGCATCCGCGGCTTGCCGAACGACGTGTATTTCAAGGTGGGCCTGATTGCCACGATCGGCCTGTCAGCCAAGAATGCGATCCTGATCATCGAGTTCGCCAAGGATCTGCAAGCCCAGGGCAAGACCGTGATCGAGGCCACGCTGGAAGCGGTTCACCTGCGCTTCCGTCCGATCATCATGACCTCGCTGGCCTTCATCCTTGGTGTACTGCCGCTGGTCATTTCGACGGGTGCCGGTTCGGCCGGTCAACGCGCCATCGGTACCGGCGTGATGGGCGGGATGATTACTGCGACGGTATTGGCGGTGTTCTTCGTGCCAGTGTTCTTCGTGATCATCCGGACCTTCTTCAAGGGCAGCGAGCGCGAGCGCAAGCTGGCACTGGCCGCCCACCATGAAACCAAGCAGGGAGAACAAGAATGACCCGGTTGACTTTGATAATGCTCGCAGCCGGTCTGCTCAGTGCTTGCTCGATGGCACCGCTGTACGTGCAGCCGGCAGCGCCGGTGGCGGCCACGTTTGCCGGTAACGCCGACGGCACCGTCACCGCCGCCGATCTCGGCTGGCGCACGTTTTTTCCGGACCAGCGGCTGCAAGCGCTGATCACCGCCGCGCTGATCGACAACCGCGACCTGCGCACCGCTGCGTTGCGCATCGAAGAAGCGCGTGCGCTGTACAACGTGCAATCGGCGGACCTGCTGCCGAACATCAACGGCACGGCCAGCGGCGCCCGCGCCCGCGTCCCGGGTTCGCTCTCGATGACCGGACGACCGACCACGGGCGGCAGCTATCAGATCGGCCTGGGCCTGGCGTCCTTCGAGCTGGATTTCTTTGGCCGCGTGCGCAGCCTCAATGACGCAGCGCTGGCGCAATATCTGGCCACCTCCGAAGCACGGCTGTCGGTACAGATCAGTCTGGTGTCCGAAGTCGCCAAGGCGTATCTGGCCGAACGCGGTTTTGACGAACAGCTGATGCTGGCGCGCCAGACGCTGGAAGGCCGCTTACAGGCCTACCAGCTGGCGCAACAGCGCTATGACGTCGGGGCCTCGTCGGAACTCGATCTGCGCCTGTCCGAAACGCTAGTGCAAACCGCCCGCGTATCGCAACTGACGCTGCAACGCCAGCGCGCCCAGGCCAGCAATGCCCTGACACTGCTGGTGGGTCGCGCCACCACCGACCTGCCCGCGGCGCCCTTGCTGTCCGATGAAAACATCATCACCACCATCGCTGCCGGCCTGCCCTCCGACCTGCTGATGCGCCGGCCCGATATCCGTGCCGCCGAACAGCGCCTGAAGTCGGCCAATGCCAATATCGGCGCGGCGCGTGCGGCCTTCTTCCCGCGCATTTCGCTAACCGCCGCCGCCGGCTCGAGCAGCAATGCACTGTCCGGCCTGTTCGATGCCGGCTCCGGCAGCTGGTCGTTTGCCCCGCAACTGGTGCTGCCGATCTTTGATGCCGGACGCAATCGCAGCAACCTGACGCTGGCGCAAGTGCGTACCGATCTGGCCGTAGTCGACTACGAAAAAGTCATCCAGATCGCCTTCCGTGAAGTGTCGGATGCATTGGTGGCGCGCGGTTTGCTGGAAGAGCAGGTCCTAGCGCAACAAGCCGTCGTCAACGCGCAGACCGTGCGCCAGACACTGGCACAACAGCGTTTTGACAATGGTATTTCCAGCGCACTCGACGTCGTCGATGCGCAGCGCGAACTGTTCATTGCGCAGCAGGCGCTGGTGCAGATCCGCCAGCTCAGGCTGACCAATGCGGTCGACTTGTACCGGTCGCTGGGTGGCGGGCTGACGGAAACGGCCCAGCCAGGATAATCATGACGCGGCAAGCCTGAACAACTTGCCCGGCATGTGCAACACCATCGACCTACCCCGACGCCCGGATCACCCTCCGGGCGTTTCTACGATAGTGAGGCGACATGCCTTGCGCTGACTCACCTGCAATCCTCCTTCGCGCGTCACTGCTTGTCATACCAAGGTCACCGATCAAAACTACACTCGCCCCTTTTGGTGAGTGCCCTTTGGCACATGAGGACAGGCGCATGAAACAACGCATTTCTTTTCGCATCAGCCAACTGGCGATCGCGGTCTCGCTGGCTGCCTGCAGCAGCAGCGGCACCGACCAGTTATCGACGCCGGTGCGGGTCTCGCTCATCGGACTCAATGACTTTCACGGCAACCTGCAAGCACCCGCCGGGACCGTGCCGGTTAGCACGCATGACCATGGCGAAAGCAGCCGGGTTGCCGCTGGCGGGGCCGCCTATCTGGCTTCGCTGGTGGCCAGCCTGAAGGCACAGAATCCCGGCAATACGCTGGTCGTCGGTGCCGGCGACATGATCGGTGCCTCACCACTGGTGTCGAGTCTGTTCCATGATGAGCCGACCATCGACGTGCTTGGGGCCATCGGACTGGATCTGTCCTCGGTCGGCAATCACGAATTCGACAAGGGACGCGATGAGCTGTTGCGCATGCAGCATGGCGGCTGCTACCCCCGCTCGGCCGATGGCAGTCGCGGCGTGGTTGGCGTCGATACCTGCATGACCGATGGCCGCTTTGACGGCGCGAAATTCCAGTACCTCGCGGCCAACGTCTTCGACCAGAAGACCGGCACGACACTGTTTCCGGCCTACCGCATCAAGACCGTCGCTGGCGTGAAGATCGGTTTCATCGGCCTGACGCTGAAAGACACACCGTCGGTGGTCACGCCCGCAGGCGTCGCCGGCCTACGCTTCAATGATGAAGTCAGCACCATCAACGCGCTGATCCCGACGCTCAAGCAGCAAGGCACTTCGGCCATCGTGGTGCTGATCCATCAGGGCGGCGCGACCACGGCGACGACCATCAACGACAAGACCTGTCCGGGTTTTGCCGGCGACATCGTCAACATTGCCGACCGGCTCGACCCGGCGGTCGATGTGATCATTAGCGCCCACACGCACCAGGAATATGTGTGTTTCCGTCCCGACGGCAAGCTGGTGACCCAGGCCGGTTTTTATGGACGGATCGCTACCAGCATCGAACTGATGATCGATCCGGCCAACAAAAAAGTGATCCGGAAAGACGCCAACAATGTCGCCACCATCAATGAGGGCGGCGCCAGAGATGCCACCGGCGCACCGATCCCGCTGCCGGTCGACTACACGGCGCAAAAAAGCGATCGCGCAACCAGTGCACTGATACAGCGCTATGTGGATCTGACCGCACCGATCACCGGTGCCGTCGTCGGCAAGATCAGCGGACCACTGGGCCGCAAGACCAGCAGCGCCGGTGAAAGCACGATGGGCAGCGTGATCGCCGATGCCTTCCTGGCGGCGAGCTCGGATAGCACCTATGGGGCGAAGCCGGCGCAAATTGCCTTCACCAATCCGGGTGGCGTACGGGCCGATCTGGAAGGTGGATTGCAGGTCACGTTTGGCCAGCTGTATGCGGTCCAGCCCTTCGGCAATAACCTGGTGACGATGGATGTGACAGGCGCGCAATTACTGCGCTTACTTGAACAGCAATGGGAAGGGCAGTCAGGCGGTGGCCGCGTGCTGCCGGTTTCTGCCGGCTTTACCTACAGCTGGGATGCCAGCATGCCAGCCGGTGCTGCACCGGGCACCGGCAACCGGGTCGTGCCCGGCTCGATGAAACTGCATGGCGTAGCGATCGATCCAGCCACGTCCTATCGCATCACGGTCAACAGCTTCATGGCTTCCGGCGGTGATAATTTCTCGGTCCTCAATCGCGGCACCCGGGTGCAACAAGGCATCTCGGACATCGATGCCACCAGCGCTTATTTCAAGAGTCGCGCGCTAGTAACGGCGCCACGTCTTGACCGGATCACCCGACTGAACTGAGGTTCAGACCGGGCCACCGCGCTCGCATCAGGCAGCTTGCAGCATGCCGGTGTCGATCGCGGTACGGGGTGCTGCGGCAGGCACGACGAAACGGCCGACGCAAGCACGCAGCATCAATACTTTCAGATGATCATTGATGCGTTCGATACGCTCCTGGTACAAGTTGAAAAAAAACATGCCGACCACGGCAATGCCGATGCCCAGCGCCGTCGCATACAGCGCGGTGCCGATGCCTTGTGATACCGCGCCCGGATCGGATACGCCCGACACGGCCAGCGCCTTGAAGGTGTCAATAATCCCGAGTATCGTGCCCAGCAATCCCAGTAGCGGTGCTGCAGTCACGATGGTGTCGAGAATCCAGAGCCGGTGCTGTACCGCACCGCGGTTGGCGATGTAGACCGACTCACTGAAATCTTCCAGATCCTTGTCGGTGGCGAGCTCATGCTTGACTGACAGGATGTCCGACACAAGCGTCATCGGCAGGCTGGGACGGGCCGTCAATTCGGCAGG
>AEPR01000188.1 GCA_000195205.2 Oxalobacteraceae bacterium IMCC9480
CGATTTTTGATGCGCGCGCGTGGGCTCAAACGACCGTGCCCACCCTACAAACGACTCTGACCCTCATTGACTGATGCGCCAATTATTTCATTCTCATCCGCGGTTGGTGTTTGCCGTGGTCGCCGGGCTGGTGGTGGGGGCGGCGGTGCCGTCGGCCTGGCGGCCGGTCACGCGTGTGCTGGCGGGATGGAACGTGATCGTCTGGCTGTATCTCGCGCAGATGGCGTGGCTGATGGCGACCGCCACCCGCACGCGGGTGCGCGAGATCGCCGAGCGCGAGGACAATAACGCGGTGGTGGTGCTGGCGATCCTGTCAATTGCGGCAGCGTTTAGCCTGGTGGCGATCGTGCTGGAACTGTCGTCGTCCAAGGGCTTGTCGGATACGCAAAAGGTCCTGCATTACGTCTTCACGGCGATCACCGTGTTTGGCTCCTGGCTGCTGGTGGCGACGACCTACACCGTGCACTACGCGCGGTTGTTTTACCTGTCTCCGGTCAAGCAGCGCGCCTTGCGTTTTCCGGAAGAGGAACTGCATCCGGGCTATGCGGATTTTCTGTATTTTTCCTTTACGATTGCGGTCGCCGCGCAGACCTCGGACGTGCTGGTGATGTCGCCGTCGATCCGCAAGGCGGTGCTCGCGCAGTCGGTGCTGAGTTTCCTGTTCAATGCCGCCATCATCGGCTTGTCGATTAATATTGCGGCAGGCCTGGTGGGCAACTGAATTTCCCGGGTGATCCATGCACCCTTAATGAAACGGAAAAAGTCATGTTCGGTTTTGATGTGCGTATCGCCCGTGTCGTCTGGACCGGCTTGCTGGTGGCCTTCTTTTTGTTCGTCGCCTACTCGGTGCGCTCGACCTTGCTCGTCGTGGTGTTTGCCATCTTTTTTAGTTATCTGCTCTATCCGCTGGTCGGATTGATCGAGCGCTTCAAGCCGCTGCGGGTGCCGCGCACCGTGTCGATCGCCATCGTTTTCATTTTTGCGGTGCTGGTGTTCGGTGCGGCCGGAGCGCTGTTCGGCTCAACCATCACCGAAGAAGCGATGCGCCTGAGCCAGCAACTGCCGACGCTGCTTGATCCGGCCAACATCTCGGCGCGGATACCGCTGCCGGGTTTCCTCGAAGCGCAGCGTGCCCAGATCCTCGCCTTCGTGACC
This sequence comes from Oxalobacteraceae bacterium IMCC9480, assembly GCA_000195205.2. GTDB lineage: Bacteria > Pseudomonadota > Gammaproteobacteria > Burkholderiales > Burkholderiaceae_D > Actimicrobium. Next base: position 1,156 of record AEPR01000188.1, read on the forward strand.
GAGCAGGTACAACACGGTACCGGCCAGGCGCTGCCGATGGCGCAGCGGCTGGGCATGGAAGTGATGCATGTGGCCACCAACCTGATCTATCTGATCCTGATTCCGGTACTAAGCTTTTTGCTGATCAAGGAAGCGCCGCTGCTGCGTGCCGAATTCCTGTCCTCGCTCGGTGCCGCCAGCGCGCCGCTGTGGCGCGGCATCCTCGAAGACCTCGACGTGCTGCTGTCCAAATATGTCCGCGCACTGCTGCTGCTATCGATGGCCACCTTCGTGGTCTACAGCCTGGTGTTTTCGGCGCTGGGAGTACCGTATTCGCTGCTGCTGGCCGGTGTCGCCGGACTGCTGGAAGTGATCCCTTTCGTCGGACCGCTGTCGGCCGTGCTTATCATCCTGTGCGTCTCGGCCTTCAGTGGTTTTCCGCACTTGCTCTGGCTGCTGGTGTTCATCATTGCGTACCGGATGTTCCAGGATTACGTGCTCAGTCCGATGCTGATGAGCGAAGGCGTGGAGGTGTCGCCCTTGCTGGTCATCGTCGGTTTGCTGGCCGGTGACGAACTGGCCGGCGTGATCGGGATTTTCCTGTCGGTGCCGGTACTGGCAGCGATCAAGATTCTGATTGTCCGGGTGCGTTCGCCGCGCCCACTCATCGAAGGGACTGCCGATGCAAGCCACTGATAAATTCAATCCCGCCGAGCTGCCGCGCAGCGACATCGACCAGCTGGCTGGCGCTGTCGTCATCGAATTCGGCACCGACTGGTGCGGCCATTGCCAGGCCGCCGAACCCTTGCTGGCCAATGCGCTGGCCGCTCATCCGCAGGTGCGCCTGTTCAAGGTCGAAGATGGCAAAGGCCGCAAGCTGGGCCGGTCATACCGCGTGACCCTGTGGCCGACGCTGATTTTTCTGAGCGATGGCATCGAAGTCGCCCGACTGGTGCGGCCGGTGCAGGTGGACGACATTGCCCGCGCACTCGCGCTGGTGAGCCCGCCGCCCTGACCACCGCGCAGGCGCGTTGTTGACGCTGCTTAAACCGCGGCGATATCGCGTCGTTGTGCCTTCGCTGTCCCCCCTACAATCCTCCCCAGTCTTGCCAAGACCATCATTGTGATTTTCCTTTGGCATCGAGGAGGTACTGTGTCCACACCACGCTTCATGCTCGGTCCGGTCCTGTCGTTTCGCGGTTGCGGCGATGACGGGCAATGGCGCGTCACTGCGCTCATCGGCCTGGCTGCCGACGATCCGGTCCCCGCCTTTCAATGCGATCAGCAAGCCTGCCCGCCACCTGTGCTGCTGGTCAAAAACGCCAGGCAACAATTCCTGCGTTATGACCTCAGCTGCGCCTTGCAGCCACAAGAGCGCACGGTCGCTTTCGGACTTGCCGATGGCGCAGCGGGCTGGCATTTCACTGTGCCCGGGGCAGGGCAGGTGCCGCACATGGCTTACGTCTCGTGCAACGGCTTTTCGGATCCGAACGGCATGCGCAAGCTGGTGCGTCCGGCCGGCGCGGTCTGGGCCGACCTGCTCGAAAGCCATGATCCTGCCATCCGCAACAAGGACACCGTGCTCGACAAGGAACAGCTGTGGCACGAGACCCGCCTGCAGCAACATGAGGTGCAGCGCTTTCATCTGCTGCTGATGGGCGGCGACCAGCTCTATTGCGATTCGATCTGGCAAGACTTGCCGGCGCTGCGGGCATGGGTCAGCCTGTCGCGCGACGCGCAATTGCGCTTCCCGGTCGGCAAGGCGCTCGAACGCGATATCGATAATTATTATTTCAGCCTGTACGGCGCGCGCTGGTTGCCGCCCTCGCGCCGGTCCTGGGATGCCGCGCCGCCGAACCGCGATTGCGCCGATGCGCTGGCCCGCATCCCCACCGTGATGATGTGGGATGACCACGATATTGTGGACGGCTGGGGTTCGTACAGTCCGCAGATGCAGCAAAGCCCGGTGTTTCGCGCGCTGTTCCGCAGTGCCAGGCGCGCCTTCTGGGTCTGCCAGTTGCAGCACGTGCTGGCGGATTTGCCGGCCTTGCCCGAGCCAGCGGTCGCGCCCCGCGACCCGCTGTTTCCACCGGTGACCTGGAGCACGCAATTGCAGCACGATGCGCTGGCCTTGCCGCTGCTCGATGGGCAGCCGGGTTTTTCGATGGCGTTCCGTCTCGGACCGATCGCTCTCGTGGTGCCGGATCTGCGTAGCGAACGCTCGCGCACGCAAGTCATGGGGCCGGCCACCTGGCATGTCCTGCAGCGCTGGCTGCATGCGCTCGGCAGTGCCAAACCTGCCTGCCTGCATTTGCTATTGATGTCGTCGGTGCCGGTAGTGCATCCGAAACTGGCGCTCGCGGCGGGACTGAGCAACTTGCTGGGCGGGGACCATGTCCTCGACAGCAGCACCGACGACCTCAAGGACCAGTGGTCGGACGACGACCACGAAGGCGAACGTAAGCGCCTGCTGCAAACCCTGACCGACCTGGCCGAGGCGCACAAGATTCGGGTCGCGATCCTGTCCGGCGATGTCCACGTTGCAGCCTGGGGCATCGCTTACCGGCGCGACATCGCCCCGGTCGACAACTGGAGCCGGATCTACCAGTTCACGTCTTCGGCGGTGGTCCATCCGTCGCTGTCGGGATTGCTGGACAAGCTCTTCCTCGGCTACCTCAACAACGCCGCCGGCAAGGTCCAGCTGATTGATGCCCAGCATCAGGTCGAGATGATGCGTTTTCCCGGACACAGCCAATTCATGATGGCCGCGCGCAACTGGCTCGCCGTCGAGGTCGATCCGGCCAGCGATGGCAAGCTCTGGTTCACGTGGCGTTGTGAACAGGAGCAGGGGTTTTCGAATCATCTGCAAGCGCTTGGTTAGGGGTGGCCCGTACAGGCGTTTGATCGGGACTGGATGGCTTTTCGTGCCCACGCGCGCGCATCATCAATTCCAAACGTTTGCAGGACGCTCGCGTGGGCGCGATG
>AEPR01000187.1 GCA_000195205.2 Oxalobacteraceae bacterium IMCC9480
GTGCGCCTTCGACAAGCTCAGGATGAACGGCAGTCAGTCCGTCCGCCTTCAGGCCGTCTGACTACCCCTGGCCAGCGTCGTAATCACCGGCGCATCCAGACTCGCCAGCAAGCCTGCCTCCTTCAGCTTCGCCGCCGCCAGATGCCGCTCCTTCACATGCCCGTAGCCACGGATTTCTTCGGGAATGCTGGCGATGGCAACCACCACGGACAAGTTCTCCGTTGCCAGTTTCGGCAACAGCGCAGCGATGGTCTGCCGGTACGCGACGATCAGGCCACGCTCGGTCTTGCGCTCGGTGGTGTAGCCGAACAGGTCAAAGGCGGTGCCGCGCAAGCCCTTGAACTTTGCCAGTACGCCGAAGGCCTTCATCATCCACGGCCCGAATTCCTGCTTGATCAGATGACCCTGCGCATCCTTCTTCGAAAACAGCGGTGGCGCGAGGTGGAACTTGATCTTGTAGTCGCCTTCGAACAGGCCATCGATTTTGCTGGCAAAGACCGTGTTGGTGTAGAGCCGCGCGACTTCGTACTCGTCCTTGTAGGCCATCAACTTGAACAGGTATTTCGCCACCGCTTCGGTCAGACGTAACGGCTTGCCCGACCCGGCGATGCGGTTCTCGGCACCGCGCACCTGCTCGACAAAATCACGATACTGCTGCGCATAGCCGGCATCCTGATAAGCCGTCAGGAACGCGACCCGCGTCGTGATCAGGTCATCGAGATTCGGCGTGCGCTTGAATTCGATGACTTTTGCCGACGGCTCGTTGATGCGGGTGATTTTTATGACCGCCGCCAGATCATGCGCGGCGGTGCGACCCCAGACGAAGGACTGCTTGTTGAAGTCGACCGAGACGCCATTGAGCGTGATGGCCTGCATCAACGCCGCTTCGCTCAGCGGCACCTGCCCCTTTTGCCAGGCATAGCCGAGCATGAACATGTTGGTCGCAATGGTGTCGCCCATCAGTGCGGTGGCGATCTTGCCGGCATCGACGAAATCGACGCGGTCGTTGCCGCAGGCCGCGCGCAATTCGGCATCCGCCGCGGCACCCGGATACTGCCAGTCGGGATTCTTGACGAAGGCCGCCGTCGGCGTGCTGGTCGAATTGATGACCGCGTAGGTGCGCCCTTCGCCCATCCGCGACAAGGCATCGCGACTGGCCGCAACAATCACGTCGCAACCGATCACGAGGTCCGAGGCACCGGTGCCAACCCGCGTCGAATGGATGTCGTCGGGATGGTCGGCCAGCCGCACATGCGACATCACCGGCCCGCCCTTTTGCGCCAACCCGCTCATGTCGAGCACCGAGCAACCCTTGCCTTCAATGTGCGCGGCCATCGCCAGGATCTGGCCGACCGTGACGACACCGGTACCGCCTATGCCGGCGACCAGAATGCCGTATGGCGTGACCGTGGTTGGCAGGTTTGGCTGCGGCAAGACCATGGCTGGCGTGCTTGCCGGATCTTTCGAGACGGCGACTTTTTTCGGCTTCTTCAGCTGGCCGCCTTCGACTGTGACGAAGCTCGGGCAGAAGCCGGTGACGCACGAAAAATCCTTGTTGCACGAGGACTGGTTGATCTGGCGCTTGCGACCGAATTCGGTCTCCAGCGGCTCGACTGACAGGCAGTTCGATTGCACGCTGCAATCGCCACAGCCTTCGCAAACGGCCTCGTTGATGACGGCGCGTTTGGCCGGGTCCGGGTACTCGTTGCGCTTCCGGCGGCGGCGTTTTTCAGAGGCGCAGGTCTGGTCATAAATCATCGCCGAGATGCCCTTGCACTCGCGCAGTTCGCGCTGCACCGCATCGAGTTCGCTGCGATGGCGGATCGTCACGCCGTCGGCCCAGGCGTAGCCGGACGGGTATTTGTCGGGCTCGTCGGTGACGACGATGATCGGGCCGACACCTTCGGCAGCGATCTGGCGCGAGATCATGCCGGGGTCGATCGGGCCATCGACGGTCTGGCCGCCGGTCATCGCGACCGCATCGTTGTAGAGGATCTTGTAGGTCATGTTGACCTTGGCCGCGACCGAAGCACGGATCGCCAGCAGCCCGGAATGGAAGTAGGTGCCATCGCCGAGATTGGTGAACACGTGCTGTTCGCTGGTGAACGGCGCATGGCCGATCCAGGTCGTGCCTTCGGCACCCATGTGGGTGAAGGTCGAGGTTTCGCGATCCATCCACAGCACCATGTAATGGCAGCCGATGCCGGCCAGGGCGCGACTGCCTTCGGGTACTTTGGTCGAGGTGTTGTGCGGGCAGCCGGAACAGAAATGCGGGATGCGATCCTTGGCCGGATCGGGCTTGGCGCTGACCTTCAGCACGGCTTCCTTGGCTTCGAGGTAGGCGATGCGTTCCTGCACCCGCTGCGCCACCGGATGGCCGGCGAAGTACTTGCCGATGCGCGTGGCAATGGCGCGTGCGATCTGCGCCGGATTGAGTTCATAGGTCGCCGGCAGCAGCCAGTCGCCGTGGCCCATGCCAGGCGTGTTGCTCCATTCGCCGGTGTCGTCGAACTTGCCGACCACACGCGGCCGCACGTCATCGCGCCAGTTGTACAGCTCTTCCTTGACCTGGTATTCGAGGATCTGGCGCTTCTCTTCGACCACCAGGATTTCTTCCAGGCCCTGCGCGAATTCGCGTACGCCCTGCGCTTCCAGCGGCCACGTCATGCCGACCTTGAACAGGCGGATACCGATGTCGCGGGCGATGGTTTCGTCGATGCCGAGATCGGCCAGTGCCTGCCGTGTATCGAGGTAGGACTTGCCGGCGGTGATGATGCCGATCCGCGCGTGCGGGCTGTCCCAGATGATCTTGTTGAGCTTGTTGGCACGCGCATAGGCCAGCGCGGCGTACCACTTGAAATTGTTCATCCGCGCTTCCTGATCCAGCACGGCATCGGGCCAGCGGATGTTCAGGCCATCGGCGGGCAAGGCCAGGTCGGTTGGCAACACGATCTGCACGCGGTCCGGATCGAGGTCGACCGAAGCGCCCGATTCGACGATGTCGGTCACGCATTTGAGCGAGACCCACAAACCGGTGAAGCGGCTCATGGCCCAGCCATGCAAACCGTAGTCGAGGTATTCCTGCACCGACGACGGATACAGCACCGGGATGCCGCAAGCTTTCAGGATGTGTTCGCTTTGATGCGCGGTAGTCGAGGATTTGGCGGCATGGTCGTCGCCGGCCAGCACCAGCACGCCGCCATGTTTGGAGGTGCCAGCCATGTTGGCATGCTTGAAGACATCGCCGCAGCGATCCACGCCGGGGCCTTTGCCGTACCACAGGCCGAACACGCCATCGTATTGCGCACCGGGGAACAGGTTGACTTGCTGCGTGCCCCAGACACTGGTCGCGGCCAGGTCTTCGTTCATGCCGGGGTGGAATTTGATGTGGTTGGCGTCGAGATACTTTTTGGCTTTGGCGGCGGTCATGTCGACGCTGCCTAGCGGGGATCCACGATAGCCGGTGATGAAGCCGGCGGTATTGAGTCCGGCGCGCACGTCGCGCTGGCGCTGCAGCATCGGCAGCCGGATCATCGCCTGCGTGCCGGTGATGAACGCGCGGCCGCGCTCCAGCGTGTATTTGTCGTCGAGCGAGATGGCCGATGGCGAGGGTGCCAGCGACTGCTCGGGCTTCAGGGGTGCATTCATGCTTGTCTCCGTACCAAAAATTATGTTCTTGGATGCGATCGTGTCGCGGTCTTGACTTCTTCGGGTCTTGTGGACCGTCAGTCGGTTTTTTTATTCTACACGGGGCCAACGGTGTTACACGGTTTGATCGACCTCCCCATCCAGCAGGGTATCGGCAGGCAGTGCTTCGACGCCTTTCAGGCGCGCATAGATCGGCGTGAAATCCGGTGCGGTATCGGCAAACAATTGCTCGAAACTGTCGATGACAAAATAGGTTTCCTGATACGAATCGATCTTGTAGCCGGTACGCATGACGCGCTCGGCATCGAAGCGGATCCGGCGTGGTTGCGGGCTGGTCAGGCAGTGTTCGATCTCGCCACCCGAGGACAGAATACCGGCACCGTATGCACGCAAACCGGCGTCGGTGCGGATCAGGCCGAACTCGACCGTGTACCAGTACAGGCGTCCCAGATTGGTCAGGCCATCGAGCGGCATCGCTTTCAATCCGCCCTTGCCGTATTCCTGCAAATGGTCGGCAAAAACCGGATTGAACAGTAGCGGCACGTGGCCGAAAAAGTCATGGAAGACATCCGGCTCGACGATGTAATCGAACTCTTCCGGCTCGCGCAGCCAGACCGTGACCGGAAAGCGCCGGTTCGCCAGATGCTCGAAAAACGTGAAGTCCGGCACCAGTCCCGGCACCGCCACCAGCGTCCAGCCGGTCGCGGCCATCAACTGCGCCGAGGTGCGTGCAAAGTCCGGAATGCCATCGGCCGCATCCATTTTTTTCAGGCTGTCGATGAAGACATCGCAAGCCCGTCCCGGCAGCAGGCGCACCTGCCGGTCGTAGAGCCGACGCCATAATTCATGCTGCGCTTCGGTGTACGCATCCCACTGCTGGGCCACGATGTACTGCGCATCGGCACGGGAATAATCGCCGCGCAACTTGCCGCCATCGGACTTGTCATCCAGTGTCTTGAAAAATTCTTCCTGCCCGACCGACCGCTCTATTGCACCCATGTCAGCTCCCTGCACTATCAACATTCAATACACCACGACGGATCTGGTCGAGCTCGATCGACTCGAACAGCGCGCGAAAATTGCCTTCACCGAAACCCTGATCGCCCTTGCGCTGGATGATCTCGAAGAAAATCGGACCGATCACCGTCTGCGTGAAAATCTGCAGCAGCAATTCGCGCTCGGTCGCGCTGCTGGTGCCATCGACCAGGATATTGAGGCGACGCAGTTCGGCCAGGTTTTCGCCATGGCCGGGCAAGCGCCGGTCGATCAGGTCGTAATACGTGGCGATGGTTTTCTGGAACTGCACTTGCTGCGCTTCCATCTGCTCGACCGTGCCGTAGATGTCGTCGGTGCCGAGCGCGATGTGCTGAATGCCTTCGCCACGATACAGGTCGAGGTATTCGGCGATCTGCGATTTGTCATCCGACGATTCATTGATCGGGATGCGGATCTTGCCGCAGGGCGAGGTCATTGCTTTCGATTTCAGGCCGGTGTGCTTGCCTTCGATATCGAAGTAGCGGACCTCGCGGAAACCGAACAGGTTTTCGTAGAATTCGGCCCACTCTTTCATGCGGCCGCGATGGACGTTGTGGGTCAGGTGATCGATGTAGGTCAGGCCGTGGCCGACCGGATTGGCGACCGCGCCAGGGATGGCGACAAAATCGACGTCGTAGATGCTGATGTCGCCGATGACGCCATCGGTCTTGCCGCGCCAGCGATCAACGAAGTAGATCAGCGAATCGCCGATGCCCTTGATGGCGGGGATATTGAGTTCCATCGGACCGGTGCGGTTATCGAAACCCCAGGCACCGAGTTCGAGCGCGCGCTTGTAGGCGTAGGCGGCATCGTCGACGCGAAAGGCAATCGCGCAGATCGACGGACCGTGCTGGCGCGCGAAGCGCTGCGCAAACGAATCCTGCTCGCCGTTGATGATGAAGTTGATCTCGCCCTGCCGGTACAGCGTCACGTCCTTGTGACGGTGGCGGGCGATCGCGCTGAAGCCCATTTGTTCGAACAGTGCGCCTAGCGCTTTCGGGTCCGGTGCCGCGTACTCGATGAACTCGAAACCGTCGGTGCCCATCGGGTTGTCCCAAGCTTGGAATTGCATGCTGTCTCCTGGCTGTAATTTGTCCCCCAGTATAGGTCGAGCCCGACGGCAGAAAATTGCGAATGAATTTACCGGGCGCAAGCCGTCCGCAATAAAATTGCCGGCATATCGGATATCGAGGTGATTCATGGCGTCAATCCCGCTGGACAAGACTGACCGCAAGATCCTGGCGATCCTGCAGACCGATGGCCGGCTATCGAACCAGGAGGTGGCAGAACGGGTCAATCTGTCGCCTTCGCCGTGCTTGCGACGTATCCGCCGGCTCGAAGAAGCCGGCGTGATCCGGCAATATGTCGCGCTGCTGGCACCCGAAAAAATTGGTCTCGGCCTGCTCGCGTACGTCAATGTGCGACTCGGCAGAAATAGCGATGCCGCCATGACCACCGCGCCGTCCGGTGCCCGCTCGCCGCGCGGCGATTTTGCCGAATCGGTGGCGCACTGGCCGGAAGTGGCGGCCTGCTATGCGATGACCGGCGAGATGGATTATCTGTTGCGGGTCCATGTCGAGGACATGGAACATTTTTCGCGCTTCATGATGGAAACGCTGCTGCGCCATCCGGCGGTACTGGATGCCAAATCGAGCTTTGCATTGCAGCGCATCAAGGACACGACGGCGCTGCCGCTGCGCTGACGGGCTCTCTGTAACGCCTTACTTGAATCCCGGAAGGTAATTGTTGAGCCATTTGATCGCGGCCCGGTTGTTCGCCTTGTACGCATAGTCGAACTGGGCAACCTGCTCCTGCACGGCTTCGAGCATGACGCTGGAAACATTTGCCGGCAGCAGTTTCAGGTAGGCATCGGCCTCACCGTAGGAGCGACGTATCTGCATGCCGGCCTTGCGCGCAATCCGGATCATGGTCCGGTTTGATGACAGGCAGTGCATGTACAAGGTATCGACATCAGCATTGCGGCAGTGAATCGCCGCACGCTCGAACAATTTGGTGCCGACGCCCATGCCGCGTGCCGACTCGGAGACCGACAAGCCAAACTCGGCAACGCGTTCCTTGGCGGTGATATCGGCCCCCGTCGGCAGCGTGTCGCGCGGCGCAAAACCCAGGTGACCGACGCCGATGAGCCTCAGGTTGTTGTCGTAGACGCCAAACACGGTGTCGCGGGCAAAATCGAGTTTCTGGACATAACGGGTAATGAGTTCATCGGGCAGCATCGTGCCGAAACGCAGCAAGCGATCACTGTCGGCCAGCGCCAGGAAGTGCATCAGCATGCGACGGCGATCGCGTTCGGACAGCTCTTTGACACGTACGGTCGTCTGAAGCTCAGGGTGGGTGCCGGCAAAAGGGTGATCGGGAGCGGAAATTACCGATGGATTCATGGGGGTTCCTGTAAAAAATGCGCGGGCTGTGGTGCAGTGCACCAACGCATTGTAGGCCATGTTGTCGCGTGTGGCTTGAACTGCCTCAGTTGTTGTATTGCGATGCAGCGCCGGCCGGGCCGATCGCACCAATGCGCAGTGCCACTGCGTCGACGCGGGCGGCCCGCACGGCTTGCGCTATGGCTTGCGGCTGCGCGCCCAGGCCGGCCGCGATCATACCGGCAGGCACGCCGCGGGCGGCTTTCAGAGCCTCGGCGAGAAACACCGCTTGCGGGAAATCGTCGTCGCTGCCCGCTACCAGACAGCGCACGGCGGTCACCATGTCGGCAAACCGCTGCGGTTTGCGCAAGCCGTCGCTGCGCTCGATCAAGCCGACGATGGCCTCGGCGGACAATCCCGGCGCATCGACAACAGCGTGGTAATCCCGCGTCACCATCACGGCCAGGTCGCGGCAGTCCGCCGGCATTTTCAGGAGACTGGCGATGGCGTCCACCCGTTGGCTCCGCGAAGTCGGGTCGCCTGCCGGATCATGCAGCAGCACGGCCACCCGCAGCGGCAGCGCAAGCCCCTGCGCCGCCGCCTGATCGAGCAGCGGCAGCAATGGCCCAGCCGCATCAAGCTCCGGTAGCAAGCGCGCCAGTGCCCCGCAATCGCGCAGCACATCGATCATCCGGGACGGCTGCTGCTCCATCAATCCGCGCGCCAGTTCCTGCCAGACCCGTTCGGGCACCAGCGCATCGACTTCACCGGAGGCGACCATGGTTTGCATCAGCAAGTTGGTCTCGGGCGCGACCGAAAATCCGGTGAAGCGGGCGGCGAACCGGGCCACGCGCAGGATGCGTACCGGGTCTTCGGCAAAGGCCGCGGAGACATGGCGAAACAGTTTGGCAGCGAGGTCGGCACGTCCGCCGTAGGGGTCGACCAACGCGCCGTCGCCGGCTTGCGCGATGGCGTTGATGGTCAGGTCGCGCCGGGCCAGATCCTGTTCCAGCGTGACATCGCCGGCGGCATGGAACACGAAGCCACGGTAACCGGGCGCGGTTTTGCGCTCGGTGCGCGCCAGGGCGTATTCCTCGTGCGTTTTCGGATGCAGGAAGACCGGGAAATCCTTGCCAACCGGGGTGTAGCCGAGCGCCACCATGGCCTCAGGCGTGGCACCAACGACCACGTAATCCCTGTCCTTGACCGGCAACCCGAGCAAGGCGTCGCGCACCGCACCGCCAACGGTATAGATCTGCATTCAGGCAGCCGGCAGGTCCGGGTAGGTGTCGTACTTGTCGACGCGATCGGTTTCGAGCAAGGCTTCGGCAATCCATTGCGCGACTGCCGGATGGGCCGCGACCCGGTCGGCATACGCCTGCAAGGCCGGTGCCATCGAGACGCCGTAGATCTGCAGGCGCATCACGACCGGCGCGTAATAAGCGTCGGCAATCGAGAACGCGCCGAACAGGAATTGGTGATGGCCGGATTGGGTCAGGCAGGTTTCCCAGATTTCGCTGATGCGGCCGATATCCGACTGCGCCTCCGGCGTGCGACCCTTGCCGGGGAAACTCGCCCCGATATTCATCCACATCGCCGAACGCAGGCCCGTAAAACCGCCATGCATTTCGGCGCAGATGGAACGGGCCATCGCACGTGCTGCAACGTCGGTCGGCCACATCGCTTTTTCGGGAAACTGTTCGGCCAGATATTCGCAGATCGCCAGCGAATCCCAGACCGCGATGTCGCCGGCCAGCAGCACCGGTACCCGGCCGGCGGCCGAGTAATGCGAAATCTGCAGCGATGTATCGGGACGACCCAGGCTGATGCGGGCTTCTTCGAAGGCGATGCCGAAGGCTTTCAGTACCAGCCATGGCCGCATCGACCACGACGAGTAGCGCTTGTTGGCGATGACCAGCTTGAGCGGCATCTTGCCGGCGGCTGCGAGAGTTTGTGACAGCGTAGGATCGAGTTCGGTAGCTTGCATGCGAGGTCCGGGTTGGGTGGAAAAAGAAAAATCAGCGTTTGGCGCGCACGCGGTACTGGTCGAAATGACTGCGCGCACCGGCCTCGCCAAGATAGCGCGCCGCGATGGCTTCGAGGGCCTGCGGAGTCACGCCAAGCTCGGGCGCAATCGGGCCGCGCATGACGTTGTCGGTTTTCATGGAGTCGAGATTGTCGCGGCTCATGACCGGACCGCCCGGGGCGAATTCGAGCACCAGCGCCTGCAGCCGCGCCAGCGCCGGCGGCAAGCCGATCACCGGACGCGGATGGCCGGATGCGCGGCCTGCCAGCTGCACCAGTTCGCGCAAGGTGAACACTTCGGGACCGCCGAGTTCGTAGACCTTGCCGACCGTGTGCTGGTTGTCGAGTGCATTCACAAAGGCCTGTGCCACATCCTCGACATAAATCGGCTGGAAGCGCGCATCGGCACCACCGAGCGGAATGACCGGGAACCAGCGCTGCATCCCTGCAAACATGTTGAGGAAGGCGTCGTCTTCGCCAAACACCACCGACGGCCGGAATACCGTCGTGGCGACAGCGGGATGCGACCGCGCGGCGTCTTCGCCGGCAGCCTTCGAGCGCAAGTACATTGATGGCGCATTGCGATCGGCCCCCAGCGCGCTCATGTGCAGGAAGCGCTTGACGCCGGCCACGCCGCACGCGGCGACGATACGGATCGGCAGCTCGACATGGGCGCGCGCAAAGTCAGGCCCGTAGCTGGCGGCACCACCATTGACAGGGCGCGAATGCAGGACGCCCACCAGGTTGATGACGGCATCGGTGCGCCCCATCAGCCGGGCCAGCGCCTGTTCCTGGTGGATGTCGGTTTCGACGATTTCGACAGTCGGCAGTACGGCCAGATGGCGGGCGCGGATCGCACGCCGGGTCGGCACGATGACGTGGCGTCCCTGGGCGACCAGCTGGGCCACCAGGTGCGAACCGACGAAGCCGGTGCCGCCGAGTACCAGTACGTTGGAGTGATGCATGGTCATGACGGGTTATCCGTTTTCAGAGAATCAAACATGGTTATCAAGGCAGCTCGGAAGCTACGAAACCCTTGGGGGCGATCATGCCGAGCCGGGCTTTCAGCGATTGCGGTTTGCCATCGAACAGCGCCGCATAGTACGTCGCGTTGGACAGCACGTTCTTGACGTATCCCCGCGTTTCGGTGAACGGGATCGATTCGGCGAACACGGCGCCTTCGACCTGGCGTGTCAGCGAGGCGCGCCAGCTGCGCGGCCGGCCCGGACCGGCATTGTAGGCGGCGGTGGCCATGGCCTGCGATCCGTCAAGGTCGCCCAGCACCATGTTGAGGTAGTTGGTACCGAGCGAGATGTTGGTGCTGACCTCATTGACCTGATCCGGATCGAAGCTGGTCATGCCGATTTTTTTGGCGACATAGCGCGCCGTTGCCGGCATCAGTTGCATCAGTCCCGAGGCACCGACATGCGAGCGCGCATTCATGATGAAGCGCGACTCTTGCCGGATCAGTCCGTAAACCCAGGCCATGTCCAGACCCAGCGCGTTGGTGCTGGTGACCATGAAATCGCGGAACGGCGACGGAAAGCGCTGATTGAAATCGCGTTCGGACTTGGTCCGGTCGGACGTGTTGACCATCCGGTCGAGCACGTTGCTCTGGCGCGCGAATTCGGCGGCGGCCAGATGTTCGCGCTCGCTCAGGCTGCGCAGTTCCCAGTTCCATTCGCGCACCGCCTCAAAGCGCAAGTTCATGTCAAAGAACTTGAGCGCACGGCGCAGCCCCGGGTTGGCTGCCAGCGTCGCGATTTCCTGTGCGGTCAAGGGTGCACCAGGAATCGGGATGCTGATTTTCTGGCCCATGCCTTCGAGCGCCAGCTGACCATAAAAGTTGGTCTGGTCGGCGATCGATTTGAAGAGCTTCTGTGCCTCGACCGTATCGCCGCCGGCCCCCAGCGCGCGGGCGCGCCAGTAAATCCAGGTGCTGTCGTCACGCAAGTCGGGGGGCATCACCTCGATGGCGCGGCGGATCAGAGTCCAGTCGCCATTGCGCAGGGCCATGCGCGCGCGCCACTGGTAACCGTCGCTGGTCAATGGCGCGCCGTCGGTGCGGCTCCAGTAAAGTGTGGTGGCTTCCGGCATCAATTTAAGCGAGGCCTGCAAGGCGATCTGCGACCAGCCCAGCGCGCGCTCGCCCGGGCTCAGTTGCGACTCGACGTTGCTCAAAGCGCTGGCCGCCTGCTCGGGACTGGTCCGCGACACACGGCCCAGCGCGACGATGAACAGCTGATGCGTCAGCGCCGAATTGCCGACGCCGCGGGCCAGGACCAGCGGTGCTTTTTCGATGGCCTGGACGATCTGGGCATCGCTTGCCGACACCAGCGGCGCCAGACGGCGGGCCGCGCTGACCTGACTGGTTTCGCCGGCCGCGCGCAACTGCCACCACAGGTCATCGGGGGTGAACTGCCCGGCTCCTGCCAGCGTGGTGATGAGCGTCGAGCAGGCCTCGCCGTAATCCTTGGGCGACACCAGCAAAGCCCGGGCAGCAACGGCAACCTGCTCGCCACGGGTCGCGCGCGACAGCAGCGAATAGCATTTCAGTTGCAGGTCATCGTCGAGGGCGAACAGCGGATATTGCTCGTCGAAGGTCACAAAATCACGTTGCTGGCCAAGGATCAGCAGCCAGTCATTGCGCAAGCGGTCAGCGATCGCGCTGCCCTTGTAGCGGCGCAGGTACTCGCGGATTTCAGCCTGTGACGCCTGCAGCAGACGCGGCTTCAGGCGGTAGTAATCGACGTAGGAAGGGATGGCATAATCGGGCAGGCGGTCTGCCAGTTCGGCGGCCTTGGCGGCATCATCCTTGCGGGCGGCATCGCGCAGCGCCATGAAGATATCGTCATCGTTGACGAAACTGGCCACGCGGCTTTTGGCCTGTGCTACCGGAGCGATGAGCGTGATTGACGCCACGGCGAACACCACGCCGGCTATCCATTTCAATTGAAACATACCTCTGCAACCTCACTGACGAATTTGACTTGCCATGAAACGAACGGATCCAAGCATAGCATGGGGGGCCAACAGCTCCGACGCGGACCCCGCACGGGATAAAGCGTTTCTGCGCAGGCAGTTGCTGGGCTTGCGCAAGGCGCTCACGGGCGCTGCACGCGATGCGGCCTGCGCGTCCATCGGCCGGTATCTGCTGGACTGGCAGGCCGGCAGCGCTGCGACGACGCTGGCGGTGTACTGGCCGATCCGCGGCGAACCGGATCTGGCCGGGGCCTACCGGCAACTGGTCATGCGCGGCGTACAGCTGGCCTTGCCTATCGTGTCCGGAGCCGCTGCGCCGCTGACCTTCGCGGCGTGGACTCCCGGGCAGCCGATGACGCCGGATACCTTCGGCGTACCGGTTCCGGCCGCGCCGCAACGCCTGCTGGTGCCGGACGCCATCCTGATCCCTTGCGTGGGGATCAGTGCGCAGCGCTTCCGGCTCGGTTATGGCGGCGGCATGTATGACCGCACGCTGGCGCTGCTGCCGTCGGTTCCTGCTATCGGTATTGCCTTCGATTGTGCAAGGACCGAATTTGCTGCCGCGCCGCACGATATCCGGCTACAGGCGCTAATCACCGAAAACGGGATCGACGACGCCGCTTAGCCGATCGGCTGCGGCTTGCCGGTGTGATAGCCCTGGGCATAATCGACGCCCATCACGCGCAGCATCTGCAGGACGGCCTCACTCTCGACACCTTCGGCGACCGTGCGCATGCCGAGCAAATGGCCGATTTCGTTGATGCTGCGCACCATCGCGCCATTGACCGCATCGCTGGCCATGCTGGTGACGACCTGACCATCGATCTTCAGATAATCAACCTGCAGGCGCTTGAGATACGCCATCGACGTCAGGCCGCGCCCGACATCATCGAGACCAAGCTGCGCGCCGGCACGATGCATCGCATCAAAAAAGACCTGCGACTGGACCGGATGTTCGATTGGCACCGATTCGGAAATCTCGAAAAATAGCTTGCCGGCCGGCATGCCATCCAGTGTTCCGGCGACGAACTGATGAAAATCGGGATCGACGACCGAGGCTCCGGAAATATTGATCGCCACGCTCGCCACAGCCTGTCCTGATGCGCTGGCTAGCCACCGGCACGTCCGTGCCAGCACCCACCGATCGATACTTACGGCGAGGCCGCAACGTTCTGCCGCCGGCAAGTAAGCGCCCGGGAGTATCAGTGCGCCGTTGTCATCCTGCAGGCGCAACAGGACTTCGACATGCTGGCCGGAGCCGTCATCGAGCCCCACAACCGGCTGGACAAACAGCACAAAGCGATCGTTGTCGAGCGCCTGTTGCAGCACGATGCTCCACGGCATCGGGGCCTCTGGTGCGGCCCCCGGCTGGCCGGATCCAATGCCGACCTGGACCTGCCCCCGCCCCGCCGCCTTGGCCGCAAAACAGGCCTGGTCGGCGGCCTGCTGCACTTGGCTGGTACTGCTCCAGCTGCCGTCGAGCACGACCACGCCAATACTGGCTCCAATGTCGAATTGCTTGCCATCGAACAGAAAGCGCATATCGGCCATGTGATCACAGATGTCCTGCGCGATCTGCCGCGCGGTCGCCAGATCACAATGTTGCAGCAGCACGGCAAATTCATCCCCGCCCAGTCGCGCCACCTTGTCGGTCGCACGCACGCATTGACGCAGCAGATCCGATACCTTTTTCAGCAGCAGGTCTCCGGCCGCATGACCGCAGCTATCGTTGACTGCCTTGAAGCGATCGAGATCAATGAAGCAGAGCGCATGCTCGACGTCTTCGGAGCGGGCGGATACGAACAGCTGCTCCAGCAAGTGCTCGAATTCGCGCCGGTTCGGCAAGCCGGTCAGATGGTCGTGGCGGGAACGGTGCTCGGCTTCCTGATGCAGCTTGCGCTGTGGCGTCACGTCGCGAAATACCATCACCGCGCCGCTAACCAGCCGGTCCGCGCCAAATATCGGTGCCGCGGAGTCTTCGACGGCGTATTCGGCACCATGCCGCGCAATCAGGAGCGCATCGGCAGTGGCACCGGTGATCGCTCCTTCTGCCAGACAGCGCGCTACCGGGTTACCGACCCCGGCATGGCTATGCTGATGCACGATGCGAAACACCTGATCGACCGGTTGGCCGATTGCCTCAATGCACCGCCAGCCCGTCAGTGATTCGGCCACCGGATTGAGATACTCGACCAGACCAAAGCGGTTGGTCGTGATCACCGCATCACCGATTGAGCGCAAGGTGACGCGGGTACGTTCGTGCTCGATGGTCCGCACGATTTCGAGCGCCTTGCGCTCGGTGATGTCGACCAGATAACCGTGCCACAGCACGCTGCCATCGGCACGCGCTTCGGGAATGGAGCGACCTTCCAGCCAACGCAGGCCTTGCCGCGGCAAGTTGACCCGGTATTGCTGAATCCATGGACTGAGCGCCAGCGCGGATCTCCGGACACCTTCAGTAACCTCGACGAGATCATCCGGATGGATGCGCTGGAACACCAGCTTGGCATCCCGCCGCAGTTGCATCGGACTGACTTCGTACAGCTCCCGGATGCCTTCGCTGGCATACGGAAAACGCGATGTGCCATCGGCGTCGAGAACAAACTGGTAGATCGCTCCCGGCATTTGCTCGGTGGCTTTTTTTACGCGGAACAACTCGTCTTCGAGGCGCTTGCGCTCCCGCATCCGGATGACCACGCACTCCGTGACGGCGATACCGTCATGCAGCCGGCGCACGCCATTGAGCAATACCGGAATCTCGCTACCGTCGGCGCCACGCATGATCAAGGCGATTTCTTCGACATAGCCTTGCAGGTGTAGCAGCGCCATCACCCGCATATGGAATCCCAGCCGCATGGCGGGCGACCATAACTGGTCTAGCGGCATGCCCACCAGGGCATTCCTGTCGACACCCAGCATGTCGGCCAGCGTCTGGTTACCCGAACACAGCACGAGCGACTCATCGAACAGGAACACGCCGCAGGGTGCCCGCTGGACATCAAATCCGGCCAGTGCATCGGGGATGTCGGCGAGCTGCGCCACTCAGGCAGCACGCATCAGATAGTCGCGGATCATCGAGATGGTTTCTTGCGGATGGCTGAGCTGGGGACAGTGGCCGAACGCATCCAGCCGCTTCAGGCTACTGCCGGGAAGCTGGCGATGCATGTACTCCCCAACCGCCACAGGAGCGATGACATCGTGGCTGCATTGCAGGATCCCGACAGGCTGGCGCACATCGGCCAGGTCACTGCGGTTATCGGCCAGGAAAGTTGCGGCGGGAAAGCGACGCGCGATCAGCGGATCCATCGCACAAAAATTGGCCTCCAGTTCATCGGCCAGTTCGGGACGATCAGGATTGCCGGCCACCATGACCGACAACTGGCTGGTCCAGACGGTCTGATTGCGTTCGATCATGTCGATCAGCCCTTCGATGTCGGCCCGCTCAAAACCGCCGTAATAATCGGGTGGATCATTGAGGTAACGTGGCGATGGGCAAATCATGACCAGCCTCGAAATCCGCCCGGGCATTGCTTTCGCTGCGAGCAGGCAAATCATGCTACTGACTGAATGCCCGACCAGGATCACGTCATTGAGGTCCAGTGTTTCGCAAATATCCACCACGTCGAGGGCATATCCCTCCAGCGTGGCATAGCGTTGCGGGTCATAGGCATCAGGATCGGAATGGCCGGCACCGACATAATCGAACAGCACGACCTGGTAATCCGGTTCGAAGGCCGGGCTGACGAAACGCCACATGACCTGGTCGCACCCGAAGCCATGCGCAAAGATGATCGGCTGCTGTCCGTGTCCGCTGATCCGGACATTATTTCTGCTAATGATAGACATGGAGACCCTTTACCGGCGGGTCGATGACCACACCCGCCGCGGCTTCCGGAGTCGGAAGCGCTGGCAGCTGATGTAGGGTAGCGACCTGTTGCGACAAGCGCAACCATCGAAAGTCAATTCAGGTCGTTACTTTGGGTATCTTATTTTTGTTACCAAACTGGCAGATCAGACCAGTGACGCATCGAGCCGCTGGCAAATCGCCATCGTCGGAGCGGCCTGGTTAAGCGAGTAAAAATGCAGGCCGGGCGCACCGCCTACCAGCAGCCGCTCGCACATGGCCGTGACGACATCGAGACCGAATGCACGGATCGATTCGCTGTCATCGCCATAGCTGGCTAGTGCCAGCCGTATCCAGCGCGGAATCTCAGCACCACACATATCCGAGAAGCGCATGAGCTGCGTGTAGTTTGTGATCGGCATCACGCCGGCGACAATCGGCACTTGGACGCCGTGCTTGCGGGCACTGTCAACAAAGCGGAAATACGCATCGGCATTGTAAAAATACTGGGTGATTGCCGCATCGGCACCGGCTTGCACCTTGCGCACGAAATGCTGCATGTCATCCGACGGCGAGCGCGCCTGGGGATGCATTTCCGGGTAGGCACCGACTTCGACATGGAACCAGTCGCCTGATTCGGCGCGGATGAATTCGACCAGTTCGTTGGCATAGCGAAATTCGCCGGAGGCGGCGTCCATCGCGCCATATCCGCTTGGCAAGTCACCGCGCAAGGCCACCAACCGCTCGATGCCATGGGAGCGGTATTCCGCCAGGATCTCGCGCAGGCGCGCCCGCGAACTGCCCAGACACGAAATATGTGGTGCCGCTTGATGGCCCTCACTGCGGATGTCGAGCACCGTATCAAGCGTGCCTTGCTGGGTACTGCCGCCGGCACCGAACGTGACCGAAAAATACTTCGGGTTGAGGACCGCCATCCGCGCACGCGTGGCACGCAGCTTGTCGGCACCCTCGGCGGGCTTGGGCGGGAAAAATTCGATACTGAAATCAGGAGAGGTCATTTTTTGTCGCGTTTTTATCGAATATCAGGGAAGACAGGGCCCACGAAATAATGCTGTAGACAACCGCAGCCAGAATGGCCGAGCCGAAACCTGCAACATGGAAACCGCCAATTATCTGGGCGACACCCCAGAACATCAGACCATTGATGACGAAGATGAACAGGCCGAGTGTAAGAAACGTCACCGGCAAGGTCAGCAGCAGCAACAGCGGGCGAATCAGGGTATTGACCAGACCCAGTACCAGGGCCGCAATCAATGCCGTGCCGATACTGTCGACACTGACCGAATGCATCAGATAAGGCAGCGCGAACAGCGCAGCGGCGTTGATGAACCAGGTAATGAGCAGGCGCATGAAAATTCCGTGTTGAAGTGAAAAAACCGCTTCGCTCCGGCCGGTGGGCCGTCTCGAAGCGGTAGGTTGGCACGAAGCCGGGATGGATCAGTAGCGGTATTGTTCCGGCTTGTACGGACCGACCTGTTGCACGCCGATATAGCTGGCTTGCTCTGGAGTCAGTTCGGTCAGCTGGGCATTCAGCTTCTGCAACTGCAAGCGCGCGACTTTCTCGTCGAGGTGCTTGGGCAGTGTGTAGACACCGACCGGATACTTGTCAGTATTGCAAAACAGCTCCATCTGCGCAATGACCTGGTTGGCGAATGACGAACTCATCACGTAAGACGGATGACCGGTACCGCAACCCAGATTGACCAGACGACCTTCGGCCAGCAGGATGATACGCTTGCCGTTCGGGAAGATCACGTGATCGACTTGCGGCTTGATGTTTTCCCAGGTGTACTGCTTCAGGGCAGCGACTTCGATTTCATTGTCGAAGTGGCCGATGTTGCAGACAATGGCCTGATCCTTCATCTTTGCCATGTGCTCGTGCGTGATCACATGATAGTTACCGGTTGCCGTGACGAAGATGTCGGCATGCTCTGCCGCATAGTCCATCGTGACGACGCGATACCCTTCCATCGCGGCCTGCAGCGCGCAGATCGGATCGATTTCAGTGACCCAGACTTGGGCCGACAAGGCTCGCAATGCCTGCGCCGAACCTTTGCCGACATCACCATAACCGGCCACCACGGCGACCTTGCCGGCGATCATCACATCGGTAGCACGCTTGATGCCATCGACCAGCGATTCACGGCAACCGTACAGGTTGTCGAACTTCGCTTTGGTGACAGAATCATTGACGTTGATTGCCGGGAAGGCCAGCTTGCCATCCTTGAACATCTGGTACAAACGGTGGACACCGGTCGTCGTTTCTTCCGTTACGCCCTTGACCTGCGCCAGGCGGGTCGAATACCACCCTTGATGCGAGGCCAGACGCTTCTTGATCGATGCATACAGACAGACTTCTTCTTCCGAGGTCGGATTGTCCAGCACCGACGCATCCTGCTCGGCACGGGTGCCCAGATGCAGCAGCAAAGTGGCATCGCCACCGTCATCGAGAATCATGTTGGCATGCTGTTCGCCATCGGCGTTGGCTGGCCATTCGAAAATACGATGGGTGAATTCCCAGTATTCATCGAGCGATTCGCCCTTGAACGCAAATACCGGCGTGCCATCGGCAGCGATGGCAGCGGCGGCATGATCCTGCGTCGAATAGATATTGCATGAGGCCCAGCGCACCTGCGCACCGAGCGCTTCCAGCGTCTGGATCAACACAGCGGTCTGGATGGTCATGTGGATGGAACCGGTAATGCGTGCACCCTTGAGTGGCTGTGCAGCCGCAAATTCCTTGCGGATGGCCATCAGGCCGGGCATTTCGGTTTCGGCGATGCGGATTTCCTTGCGGCCCCACTCAGCAAGACTGAGGTCGGCGACGAAATAATCCTTGAATGCGGAGACTTGAGAGTTTGAAACTACGGCGTTCATCACGCCCTCCTTTCGTTAGAAAAAAAGAAACGTGAGCGCAGTTGCTGGGGATGGTGCTTCCAAGCCTGACCCGGCTTGCTGACGCAAGTCCGGCTGCAACGCTCCTTGGAGGCCGAATTATAACGTAGTTAGAAAAATCTTTCGTTGCTTGGAATCAATTCCTATTTGCCGCTTTATCCGCACCCGTTGCGACCCGCGTACCGGCTTTCGGGGCTGTCGCCGGCTCTTTGGGGCGGTGCACATTCAGCGTGATCCAGGTCAGCATGTCGACCCAGATGCGGTCGACTTCTTTTGCAGGCGGCATCGCCTGGGCGTTCGGCAATTCGATCGTGATGACGGGAATATTCCGGTGCAAGCCACTGTAATTGCCCAGTGAACCCGGATAGACGCCTACCCGGTTAAATTGCAACCGGCCGAATCGCTCCGGCACCGGTGCGGGTCCGTCAAAATCGAGTACCCCGAACGGGGCATGCACCGAGACGATGACATTGGGCTTGAAGCGATCAATTTCGGCCTTCAGCCAGCGGGTTTCCGGTTCGGACAAGGGGCCTTTTCCGGGAAAGCGGCGCGGATCGCTGGCAGTTGCCTTGGACCAGTACCGTGGTGCCTCCTCTTGCCAGCCCGGCGTCGGGAAATTGCGGTTGAGGTCAACCCCGCGGGCATTGACGCGACTGGGCTTGGCGGCGAGCAAACCATCCGGATTGAGTACCGGCACCACATACCAGGCAAAATCACGGGCTAGCGGTATCTGCGCCTGCTGCAGCCACTTGAACACGACCGCCGAGGCGGTCAATTCGTCACCGTGGATTCCTCCCAGCAACATGACCCGCAATGGCTTGCGGCCATCCCGGTCAGGCGATGCAATTTGCCGCGACAGGATGGGAAAGCCATTGGTGGAAAGGCCACCCGAAGCTTGCAGATTGCTCGCCTGACATGCGGATGCCGATACTTCCGGCAAGCGTGCAGCCAGCCGTTTGCACCAGGTCGCCTGGCTAACAAGTGACGACGAAACAGACGCTGCGGACGACAGCGCAACGAAACACATCAGCATGCCTGCAACAGCAATCCGCTGGCATGCTAATTTGCGCACGGGCGCTCCAGCATCGTCCCTGACCTCATGCCTAGAAACCCGCCGAAGCGCGCAGCGCCGCCGCCCGATCGGTCCGCTCCCAGCTGAATTCCGGCTCTTCGCGGCCAAAGTGGCCGTAGGCTGCCGTCTTCAGATAGATCGGTCGCAACAGATCGAGCATGTGCACGATGCCTTTCGGGCGCAGGTCAAAGTGCTCCTTGACCAGTTCGGCCAATTTTTCGTCGCTGATCTTGCCAGTTCCAAACGTGGTCACCATGACCGAAGTCGGTTTGGCGATGCCGATGGCATACGAGACCTGGATCTGGCAACGCGATGCCAGGCCGGCGGCAACGATATTTTTGGCTACATAGCGCCCGGCGTAAGCAGCAGAGCGATCCACCTTGGTCGGATCCTTGCCCGAAAATGCACCGCCGCCATGCGGAGCCGCTCCACCGTAGGTATCGACAATGATTTTGCGACCCGTCAGGCCGCAATCGCCTTGCGGACCGCCAATGACAAAGCGGCCGGTCGGATTGACCAGATAGCGCGTACCGTCCAGCCATTCCTGCGGCACGACTGGCTTGATGATCATCTCGATGACAGCTTCTTCGATGTCCTTGTGCTGCATCTCCGGCGCATGCTGGGTCGACAATACGACGGTATCGATACCGACCGGTTTGCCATCGACATAGCGCAAGGTGACTTGCGATTTGGCATCCGGACGCAGCCACGGCAAACGGCCATCCTTGCGCAATTGCGACTGGCGCTCGACGATGCGGTGAGCGTAATAAATTGCGGCAGGCATCAGTTCCGGCGTTTCATCGCATGCGTAACCGAACATCAGACCCTGGTCACCGGCACCTTGATCAAGATCGGTGCCGGTGCCTTCGTCGACACCTTGCTTGATGTCGAGCGACTGTTTGTCATAACAGACCATCACCGCACAGCTTTTGTAGTCGATACCGTAGTCGGCATTGTCATAACCAATCCGCTTGAGGGTGGCGCGCGCGACGTCGATGTAATTGATGTTGGCATGGGTGGTAATTTCACCCGCGAGGACTACAAGTCCGGTATTGCAGAGGGTTTCGGCGGCAACGCGTGCTTGCGGGTCGACTTCGAGGATGGCATCGAGAATCGCATCGGAAATCTGATCGGCGACTTTGTCCGGATGGCCTTCCGAAACGGATTCGGAAGTAAAGAGGTATTCATGTGCCATGGCAGGCTCCTGTAATTGCAGTTTCGGTGACCATGTCGCGGCCAATCGAATGAGCCTGCGACGCTTTAGCAAAATTTATAGGCCGCCTCGCAAGTTGTCTATTAACCCGGCGGATAATACGTCCGTGGTATTTTACGCCCCTTGTCACCAATCAGCAAAATCACCGGACTTCCCTCATTGATACTGGTCACTTTTTTTCGCTTACTCTCCCATCTTCCGTTGTCGGTGCTGCAGGCGCTTGGCGCACTCACGGGACGCCTGGTCTACCGTTTTTCGGCGGGCTACCGGACCAGGCTCAATAGCAATGTGCAACGCGCCGGCTACGCGACGCACTTGCCTGCAGCGATTCGTGAATCCGGCAAAAATATCGTCGAACTGCCGTTTATCTGGTGCGCTCCGCAAGACAAAGTCCTCGCGAAAGCCACAATAGAAAACTGGCATGTCGCGCAGGCTGCCCTGGACCAGGGACGCGGCGTGATCTTCCTGACTCCCCACTTGGGCTGCTTTGAAATCATCGCCCAAGCCATCGCCGCCCGGTTGCCGTTGACGGCACTGTATCGACCGCCACGCAAGAGCATGCTGAAGCCCCTGATCGAAGGCGCGCGACAACGCCATAATCTGATTCTGGCACCGGCGAATTTACGCGGCGTACGGACACTGCTCAAAGCACTCAAGGCAGGCGGCGCAATCGGCCTGTTGCCCGACCAGGTGCCGCAAAACGGCGAAGGTGTCTGGGCGGATTTTTTCGGCAAGAAAGCTTACACGATGACCTTGCCTGCAAAATTGCACAAGATGACAGGCGCTCCGCTGCTGCTGTCTTACGCGGAGCGCTTGCCGCAAGGGCGAGGCTACGTCATCCGTTTTTCGACCTTCGATGGCCTCCTCGATGACGACCCGCAGCAGCAGGCGCAGGCCATCAATACCGCGATGGAGCAACTGATCGCGCATTCACCGGCCCAATACCTCTGGAGTTACAACCGCTACAAGACACCGGAAGGCGTCCGTCCCGCTGACGCACCGGAGACCGGACTGTGAAGCTACTGTTGGGATTGATGTGGTTGCTGCACTGGCTACCGCTGCCTATATTAGGCCGACTCGGTGCCGCCGTCGGCAGTCTGCTGTTTGTCACGGTCAGGTCGCGACGCCGCATCACCTTGATCAATTTGCGCTTATGCCTGCCTGAGCTGACTGAACCGCAACGACATCGAATTGCTCTCAAACATTTCCAGGGATACGCGCGTGCTGTGCTGGAACGCAGCCTGCTCTGGTGGGCATCCGAAGCACGACTAAGAAGACTGATCGTTGTCGAACCTGGCGTTCCTCTCGAACACATCGAAGCGGGCCCGGTCATCCTGCTCTGTCCGCATTTCGTCTGTCTCGATGTGGCCGGCGTCGCCGTCCTACTGGAATCACCGCTGTGCTCGATTTACACCAGGCAGCAAAACAAGGTGTTCGATGATGCGCTACGCAAAGGCCGTTCGCGATTTCGACCGATCAAGCTGTTTTCACGCGGAGAAGGCGTCAAGCCCGTGTTGAGGGCGATGCGCGAACACCTGCCTTTTTTCATGCTTCCAGACATGGATTTCGGCGCAAGGGATGCCGAGTTCGTCCCGTTCTTTGGCACTCCTGCAGCAACGCTGACCGCACCAGCACGCATTGCCGCCACCACAGGGGCAAAAGTCATTCCGGTGGTGGCGACATTCCTGCCGGACTATCGCGGCTGGAAAGTCACGTTTTATCCCGCCTGGGAAAACTACCCGGGCGATGACATGATCGTCGCCACCCGCAGAATGAATGCCTTCATTGAAGACCGCGTTCGCGAGACTCCGGATGAATATTTCTGGACGCACAAACGCTTCAAGACGCGACCACCCGGCGCGGCAAGCGTTTATGCGGATGTGGGCACACCTGACATTGCGCCCAATCCGGCCAGCTTATAATCGCCCGATGAAAATCAAATTCACCAAAATGCACGGCGCTGGCAACGACTTCATCGTCATCGATGCAATCAATCAGACAATCAACCTGACACCGGTCCAATGGCGGCAACTGGCGGACCGCCGTTTCGGTATCGGTGCTGATCAAATCCTGGTTGTTGAAGCCTCCGGGATTGCCGATATCGATTTTAGATACCGGATTTTTAATGCCGATGGTGGCGAAGTCGAGCAATGCGGCAACGGTGCGCGGGCATTCGTCCGGTTCGTGACCGAAAAAAAATTAACGTCAAAATCCGTCCTCCGGGTCGCCACGATGAATGGCGTCATCGTGCCGAGACTGGAAGCCGACGGCAGCATTACGGTGGATATGGGCGCGCCGGTATTCGCCCCCGCGCGCGTGCCGTTCGATACGACTGGCCTCGATAGCATCGCGGATGCCGAGGAGGCACTCTGGCCGCTGCAGATCAATGACCGCACCGTCATGATGTCGGTGCTATCGATGGGCAATCCCCATGCAGTACAGATCGTCGACGCAGTCGAAACGGCCGGGCTCGCACTCGATGGTCCTGCAATCGAACATCATGTCCGGTTTCCTAATCGCGTCAATGCCGGCTTCATGCAAATTCTCGACCGGCACGCGATCCGGTTGCGCGTCTTCGAACGAGGGGCAGGAGAAACGCTCGCCTGCGGCACCGGTGCTTGCGCTGCAGCAGTGGCAGGTATCCGGCGCGGACAACTCGATACACCGGTACGGGTAGAGACACGGGGTGGTCAGTTGTCGATTGCGTGGGAAGGCGGCGCATCCCATGTAATGCTCAGCGGACCGGCCGTCACCGTATTCGAAGGCGAGATAACGTTGCCGGACTAAAGACTACTCCGGCACCAGCATCCTGAGCCGATACAGTCGCTGCCGGTAATTCCCCTCCGGGCCCTTGATGCTGCAGTCGACATCGTCGAACAGCCTCACGATGCGGCTTAATGCCTGCCGCTGTTCGTTTGACTGGATCAGTATCAAGCGTCGCTTGCTGCGCGGATGGACGTCCCGAATGTCGATGAGCAGACAATGTCCGCAATCAGCGGCATTTACGTTGAGTAGCAATGCCTCGGCGCGTGATAAGCCGAAAACAGCCGCGAGTTCCAGGCGCGCAACCAGAAACGGTGCCGTACGATTTCTGTCGTGCACCAGTTTTTCTCTCGCGCTCTCTGCCCACAACGCGGGCACCGCACCATCGGCAATTTTCCGGAGCAGTTGCTGTGCCTCCTGATTGCCTTGTGCTGCGGCTTTCTGAAGCCAGAACGCCGCTTCCACATCCTTGGATTGATCGTTGCGTCGACTGCGCCATGCGGCTATGCCGAGCTCAAGCTGGGCGACTGTGTGACCGGCCTCTGCAGCCTTCTGGACGTAGTAATAGGAGTCCAGCAAATTGCGTTGCGAAAACTCGGGCTTGAGATAAATCCGGGATGTCGCGAACCATGCCTCCGCGAGCCCTTGCTCTCCCGCTGCGACCAGCCAACGCAAGGCTTTCTTGTAATTTGCCAGACCGCGCACTTCCGTCAACCGGGTCCCGTTGCCGTCCATTCGCCCGAACCATAGTCCAAGCGCAAGGCAAGACTGCCGGTCCCCGCCGCTGGCAGCCACTTCAAGAAAGCGCTCCAGTTCAGCCGCATCCACATTCCCTCGCGCCATCAGGACTTCAGAACAGCGGGCCAACAATGACGTATCGTCAATCACTGGTTCTTCCAGCGCGTCCGTCATGGGTCGCGACTGCCGCCGCGCCACGGCCTGCCTTGCCAATGGCAACGCCCATTGCAAGAAATCATCATGATTTCCAGCTTGCCACGCATGTTCGGCGAGTGCGTGTTGCGCTCGGGTGACACCACCACCCGCTGCCAGCACGGTCCATTCCAGCACCGATTTTTTTGCCGTGTCGCAGGCTGGCATTTTCAGGATTGTTGAATGAAATGAATGACTGGAGAGTGCCCGCAGATCGGTTCCGTCGCAGCCGTTGGCATGGCCGATCAACTGTGCCATGAGCCACTGGGCTTCACCGAAACCGGCATGCGCCACCGCTTCCAGCGCCATCCACGCTTTTCTGCGCAAAATATCGCTGGTGCAATCGCCTGATTGCGCCAGTACCAGTTTGGCTAGTACAAGTCCTGCCTGCAGAACTCCCGAATCGAAGGCCCGCTCGTACCAAACGCACAGTGAGGCAGGTTGCGCCGAGCGGGAGGCTGCCTCGAACGGGATGTGACTACCGATTAGTAGCCAGGCTTCGTCTTGCTGTTGATGTGCCGCACGATCCAGCCAATACAGCGCGGTAGCAATACTTTTTGGCAAGCCTGCGCCGCCGAATAAATACCGCTTGCCGAGCGCCAGTTGCGCAGGTGCCTGACCGGCACGTGCCGCCCGTATGACCAGTAACTCTTCCCGATTTGCCATTTTTTACTTTTGGTTGTGGTGGATTTATATTCCTAGTTACAAGCATTCATCACGAACACATCACTGGCCGTGATTAAAATCAATGTTGTCTGAAATACCACGCCTCCCGTTTCATTTGATTACACTTAATGTGGCTATTTGACAGGACCATCAGTGCATGACTGCCAGGCTCTGAATTGCTTCTGCGAACAAATCCAACAGCGGCAACTCCTTGACGAGCCAGCACGCAGCAGCGCTGCGTTCATTGCATTAAATCAACTCGCGAATTTGGTCAGCGGTTGTCGGTTAAAATTCTGCTACCTTTTTGCAGGCGCCCTTCCGTTCGATGCGACGAGTGGAGGCGCAGCGAGATTTTCATAAGAACGCTATCCCATGACATCCAAACTGGACGCAGGCGCCATCGCCGAATACCTTGAACAGACGCCGCAGTTTTTTGAAGAACACGCCGAACTGCTGGGAAAGATCAAATTGAGCAGTGCATTGGGCGGACGCACGCTGTCGTTGCAGGAACGGCAAATGGAAGTGCTCCGGCAAAAAGTCAAAACCATGGAGATGCGGCTCGCCGAGCTAACGCGCCTCGCGCAGGAAAATCACGCGATTACCGACAAGCTCCAGCAATGGACGCGCGCCTTGCTGCTGGCACGCAACGATGTGGACTTGCCACATGTGCTGATTGAAGGACTGAAGACCAACTTCTCGGTACCGCACGCAGCGCTGCGTATCTGGCAAGCCGCACCTGACTTTTCCCACACCTGGTTTGCTGCGCCGGTATCAGAAGATGCCCGTCTGTTCGCCAATAGCCTGCATGTGCCGTTCTGCGGCAGGAATGACGCCTATGAAGCCGCAACCTGGTTCGATGATCTTCCTGCCGTCCATTCGATAGCGATGTTGCCATTGCAAGCTGGTGCCGCGACGGGGGTATTTGGCATGCTGGTGCTCGGCTCAGCAGATCCGCAGCGGTTCACGGCAGACATGGCAACCGACTTCCTGGTGCAGATCGGCAATACGTCCAGCGCGGCACTGACCTGCTTGCTTGAATAGGGCATCGTATTCGGAATGGATATCGCGACGTCCGAAAAACCGATCATTGCCTACCTGGATGCGCTGAAAAATCTGCGGCATCTGGCGCCGTTGACCATCAGTCATTACCGACGGGACCTGGCAGAACTCTCGGCCATGGCGGCAACACTGGCACCCGGGCCAACGTTGACAGACCTCACGCAGCAGCAGATACGCCGGTTCGCGTCGCAATTGCATGCGCGCGGACTCGACCCGCGCTCGATTGCCCGCAAGTTGTCCGCATGGCGCGGATTTTTTAACTGGCTTGCCGAACAGGATGTGGTGCGTGTCAATCCGGTCGATGGCGTGAAGGCACCCAGGCGCGGCACACCGTTACCAAAAGCACTGTCCACCGATGACGCCGTGCGTCTGGTTTCTGCAGACACGACACTTGATATCGAGCAGACGGTACAACGCCGCTGCGATCACGCGATGTTCGAATTGCTTTACTCGAGTGGCTTGCGGGTATCCGAACTGGCAGCACTGGACATGCGCCATACAAGGAATGCCCACTATCAATCTGCCGGGTGGATCGACCTTGCAGGCGCGGAAGTCGTCGTGACCGGCAAGGGCAACAAGATGCGCAGCGTTCCGGTCGGACGCGCCGCACTGTTGGCCATCGAGAGCTGGCTCGCCGTGCGGCCGACGGTGTCGAACGCTGACCCTGATGCACTTTTCCTGAGC
>AEPR01000186.1 GCA_000195205.2 Oxalobacteraceae bacterium IMCC9480
GTGGGCACGATGACCCCGTGCCCACCCTACACAACGCATGAGCTCGTAGGGTGGGCACAGCTTTTTGTGCCCACGCGCGCGCCCTAAAAGCCGCCATCAACCCCATACCCCAACGCCTGCGCAATCACCGCCCGCGCCGCCGGTGCCAGTTCGCGCCGGTGCGCACCGGTGCTGTCGATCAGTGGCAGCACGATCAGTTCGGCAGTCAAGCGCGGCGCTTTGAGAATCACCATCATGCTTTCGGCGAAGGTCATCTCACCAATGAAATCAGCTTGCGGCGCGAGCGCGCCATTGGCATCGACATAGCGCAGCGCCATCGGCTGAATCGGCACGCCGGCATCGATGGCGGCTTCGAACAGGTTGGCGTGGAACGGCAGCAGCGATCCTTGCGCCGAGGTGGTCCCCTCCGGAAAAAACGCCACGTGCTCGCCATTACGGATACTGCTGACCAGGTCCTGAAAAATCCGCCGGACGTCGCGCACGCGACCGCGCGCAATAAAAATCGTCCCCGAACGCGCGCACAGAAACCCCAGCACCGGCCAGCTGCGGATATCCGACTTGGCCACGAAGCGGCACGGCTGCATTGCATTGATGACGAAGATATCGAGCCACGACACATGATTGGCGACGATCAGCGCACGCGGTGCCAGCGCGCCGCTGCCGGCATGCCGCACCACCACCGTCAGCCGGAAAATCGCCAGCAGGTCAATCGACCAGTTACGGATGCGGCGTGCGCGCCCGTCCGCACCGACCAGCGGAAACACCAGCGCGCAGGTCCACAAGCCGCGCATTACATGCAGAAAAACCCGCAGCAAGCGAAATGCGATCATGCGCCGCGCAGGTAAGCCAGCCGTCCCGACACCACGGTTGCCATCACGCGCGCACCGAGTTCGTAGCCGAGGAATGGCGTGTGCTTGCCTTGGCTGGCCAGCGCCTTTGCTTCGACTTTCCAGCGCGCCGCCGGATCGAAGATGCACAGGTCAGCGACACTGCCGACCGACAGTTTTCCGGCGGGCAAACCGGCCACGCGGGCCGCGTCCACCGTGATCTTGGCCAGCGCCCGCGCGACCGGACCGGCCTTGGCGTCGATGTCTTCCTCAGCCCATTTGAGCGCCAGCGAGAGCAATAACTCCAGACCCGTGGCCCCCGGCGAGGCTTCGGCAAACGGCATCAGTTTTTCATCGTCATCGACCGGCGCATGGTCGGAGCAGATTGCATCGACCGTGCCATCGAGCAGGCCGGCACGCAGTGCATCGCGGTCGCGCTGCGAACGCAGTGGCGGCGACAGGCGCGCGTTCGAATCGAAGAAGCCGATGTCATGGTCGGTCAGGTGCAGGTAATGCGCGCCGACGTCGCAGGTCAGCGGCAAGCCTTCCTTCTTGGCCGCGCGCACCAGCTCGATGCCGGCCGCCGAGGAGATCCGGCACAGATGGACCCGCGCGCCGGTGTTACGCACCAGTTCGAAAATGGTTTGCAGCGAGATGGTTTAGGCCATTACCGGCACGCCGGACAAGCCAAGCCGCGAAGCGATCGGTCCGCTGTGTGCGATGCCGGTCACGCCGATATGCGGATGTTGCGGCCGCAGCCAGACCGTGTAGCCGAAGGTCTGCGCATATTGCAGCGCGCGCAACAGCACGTTGGTGTCGAGCACCGGCTCGTCGGCTTGCGAAAAACCGATGCAGCCGGCTTCGGTCAGCTCGTACATTTCGCTGAGCGCCTCGCCTTTCAGGCCGCGCGTCAGCGCTCCCAGCGGATACACATGCGACTGGTTCAGGATGCGCGCGCGATGCTTGAGCATTTCGACCAGACCCGGCTCGTCGAGCACCGGATCGGTGTCGGGCGGGCAGACCAGGCTGGTCACGCCGCCTTGCAATGCGGCCTGCATTTCGGATTCAAGAGTGGCCTTGTATTCGTAGCCGGGTTCGCGCAGGCGCACGCTCAAGTCGACCAGGCCGGGCGCGACGATCAGGCCGGCGGCATCGAAGACGCGGCTGACTTCAAAGCCGTCCGGTTTGGTGCCGATGCCGACGATGATGCCGGAATCAATGTAGACGTCATGCGGGGCATCGATGCCGTTGGCGGGGTCGATCAGGTGGCCGTGCTGGATATGCAGTTTCATGTTTTATTTGCTCGCCAAAATACTCATTACTGCCATCCGGACCGCGATGCCAAACGTCACTTGCGGCAGGATCACGGCCTGCTTGCCGTCGGCCACGGCCGAGTCGATTTCGACCCCGCGATTCATCGGTCCCGGATGCATCACGATGGCGTCCGGCTTGGCCAGCGCGAGGCGCTCCGGCGTCAGGCCGTAGCTCTTGAAAAATTCTTGCGCCGAGGGCAGCAGCGCACCGCTCATGCGTTCGTTTTGCAGGCGCAACATGATGATCACGTCGACGCCTTTCAAGCCTTCGTTGATGTCGGTGAAGACCCGCACACCCATCTGGTCGAGGCCGGCCGGCAGCAGCGTGCGCGGCGCGATCGCACGGATTTCCGGCACGCCCAGCGTGGTCAGCGCATGGATGTCCGAGCGCGCCACGCGGCTGTGCAGGATGTCGCCGACGATGGCCACTGTCAGATTGCTGAAGTCTTTTTTGTAGTGCCGGATCGTGTACATATCCAGCAAGCCCTGGGTCGGATGGGCATGGCGGCCGTCGCCGGCATTGACCACATGGACATGCGACTGGCCGGTTTCGACCAGATGGCGGGCGATCAGGTGCGGCGCACCGGACGAGGCGTGGCGCACGACGAACATGTCGGCATGCATCGCGGCGAGGTTGTCGATGGTGTCGAGCAGTGACTCGCCCTTGGTCGCGCTGGAGGCCTGGATATTGAGGTTGATGACATCGGCCGACAGGCGCTTCGAGGCGATCTCGAAGGTGGTGCGGGTGCGCGTCGAGTTCTCGAAAAACAGGTTGAAGACGCTCTTGCCGCGCATCAGCGGGACCTTCTTGACTTCGCGGTCGCTGATGCCGACGAACGATTGCGCGGTGTCGAGGATATCCAGCACGATGCGTTTCGGCAGGCCTTCGATGGTCAGCAGATGCTGCAGGTCGCCATCTTTGTTCAGTTGCGGGTTATGCATGGTTCACCGTGAGGGAGAGCGCGCCATCGGCGCCTTGTTGCAGGATCAGATTCTGGTCGGGGGCGAGCGAGACAGTGGCGGCGACAAAGTCCGGCGCGACCGGCAATTCGCGGCCGCCGCGGTCGACCAGCGTTGCCAGCAGGACGCGCGCCGGCCGGCCGTAGTCGAACAGTTCGTTGATCGCCGCGCGCGTGGTGCGTCCGGTGTAGAGCACATCGTCGACCAGCAGGATGGTGGCACCCTCGACCTCGAAGCCGATCTGGGTCGGCTTGACGGCGGCGTGCAAGCCTTTTTCGGCGACGTCGTCGCGATAAAACGAGACATCAATGAAGCCAAGCCGGTCTTCGATCTTCAGGGCTTTGGCCAGCCGCTCGGCCAGCCACGCACCGCCGGAATAAATCCCGACCAGCGCGACGTGTTCGGTACTGCCGAGTACGGCGGCAATCTGTCGCTCGAGGTCGGCATACAGCGCCTCGGCATCAAGTTCATGGGGAAGCAGGGATATCGGCATCGGCATTATCGTCAAAGTATTGTTGCAGGATCAGCGCGGCGGCACGATCGTCGATCCGCTCGCCGCGCTGCTGGCCGAGGACGGCCGAGGTGTAACGTTCATCGACCAGCACGGTGGGCAAGCCGTAACGGCCATGCAATTGATTGGCAAAACGGCGGCAGCGCACTGACATCTCATGCTCGGCACCGTCCGGATGGAAGGGCATGCCGACAATGCAGCGCGCCGGTTGCCAACTGGCGACCAGCACGGCGATGGCGGCAAACTTGGCGTCGTTGGTGGCGGCATCGATGATGGTCAGCGCTTGCGCTTGCCGGATCACCGTATTGCCGACGGCCACGCCGATGCGCTTGAGGCCGAAATCAAACCCGAGGACAGTTTCCATCAACGGGCTTGCTCAGGCATGC
Source organism: Oxalobacteraceae bacterium IMCC9480 (assembly GCA_000195205.2). Classification (GTDB taxonomy): domain Bacteria; phylum Pseudomonadota; class Gammaproteobacteria; order Burkholderiales; family Burkholderiaceae_D; genus Actimicrobium. The sequence continues at coordinate 3,998 of AEPR01000186.1, forward strand.
CCTGCCCCGGCGTTGAGCATGTTCGGATCAATGCCGAGCAGGCGGATTGCGGCGGTGAAGCGCTGTTCGACCGGCAGGTCGAAAATGACGGCCGGATCGGCGGCGACAGTGAGCCAGCCATTGCGGATGATTTCATCTTCGAGCTGGCCGGCGCTCCAGCCGGAGCAGCCCAGCGTGACCAGCAAGCGCTCCGGCCCCTGCCCGCTGGCGACCGCTTCGAGTACGTCTTTCGAGGTGGTCAGCGCGATGTCATCGGTGACTTTCATCATCGATGAAAACGCACCGGGCGGCGCATGCAGCACGAAGCCGCGCTCGAGCTGTACCGGTCCGCCGAACATCACCGGATGGTCCGGCAGGGTCGGATGGCGGGGATTGATTTCGAGTGTCAGGTCGACGCGTTCGAACAGTACTTGCAGCGTCATGTCGGTGGGCTTGTTGATGATGACGCCGAGGGCGCCGCGGGCATTGTGTTCACACAGGTAAATGACGGTGCCGCCAAAGACCGGATCGGCCATTGCCGGCATCGCAATAAGGAAATGATTGGTCAGGTCCATGCCGAACGGCACGCCATCAATATCGGCCAGCCCGGCCGGGTCTTGATGCGGCCCGGTGCCGGCAGTTTTTGGGGGGGTCTTTTTGTGCGTCGCCATGGGGCGCATTTTAGCAGCTTTGATTTGGCCGCCAACTCATGCCGCAGGTGCCCGATACGGGGTCGCTAGTGTAGCGCGGGTGTTCTCATCCACCGCTTCCATCACGTAGGGTTTTGCCTTTATCGGTGAGTCGATAGCGCTGCTTGCTACTTTGTGGTTTGTCGGGAATGGTCATTTCAATCAAACCTGCGCTGACGCCTGCCTGCTGGTAATGCTCTCGAAAATGCTTTTCATCCCTAAGTCCGAGGCTGGCCATGATTTCACCCCGGCTCATCGCGCCCGCGAGGACTGCTAGCATGCGTTGCACTTCGGGGGTGACTTCGGGGGTGACTTCGGGGGTCACCTGATCAATTCCTGTTTCTGGACTACGCAGCGACTTTGCACCGATGTGTCCCGATTGCGCAGCAAACCTTTGTCGAACGGTCTCCCGCACCTGGAACTGGGTCGCACTCAACCGGTCGAGCAATTGCTGGCGTACCAGATGGTCAGCCACCGCCCGCGCTTGTTGGGTGGTGCTGATGCCGAGGCTGCGAATTGCCGTCAGGGTCAGTGACTCGCCCGCAGGCGATGACAGCGCCAAAGCCAGTGCATCGGCCTGATCGGCTGTCAAGCGGGTATCGAGCGTCTGGCGAAAGCGGCGCATGGGCTCGGACACCAGCGGTCTGTTGATCAAGACCAGCTCAAACTCTTTCCTGGCTTTGTCGTTGGTAAGCTGAGGCGGCAAACGCCCGAGCTCATGCCAGTTGCGGAATATGGCGCGAATACCGGTACCGGCCTGGTCCGACAAACCAATACGACGAAACGCCTTCACGAGAGCCGGGTTGCGCACTTCTTTTTCGGTGGGGTCCATCAGCTCGGCATCCGTGGCGTAGGCATCTCCCGGGTTCCAGAACACCGTGCGATCGGCGAAGAGCTTGATCGATGCCTTGCGCCCATGATCACCGTAATCCTGGTGGATCAGCAGATTGATCGCCGCTTCGCGAAAAGCCACGTAATCGGGAGGATCGTCATTGCGGCGCAGGGTAGTCGGGTCGATTGAGAACGGATGTTCGGCAACCCGCATGTAGCGCGACACCAGTGCCTGCCATGTCTGGAAAATATTTTCCTCAAACACATAGCGATCGTGCCAGCGCTGCTCGGCAGACCATCGTTCAAAAACGGTATCGATGCGTTGATAGTCCAGCACCGGGCGCGGCAGGATCTGACGCACATAGCGATCATGGCCAAACAGCAGCACGCCAGCGCGGGTAGGCATGGCTTTGCCATCCTGTTCCACAATGAAATTCCAGTTCAGCAAAAACGCAATGGGATCAGCGATCTCGGCATGCTCCGGATTGCGTCGTGCGAACTGTGTCTGGTACCACTTGATCGTCGCCTCGTCAAAGCACTGATCAACCGGCATGCCGGGCAGCGCGACGCCGTCGTAACGGTCCTGCGCAGCATCGCGCAGAAATCGCTCCAGCTCGGTTTGGGTGAATTGTTCGTCGCCGCCGCCGCGTCGCAGGTAACCCTGGCGAGGATCACCCTTGAGGTAGACCGGCTTGTCCGAGCGAGAGGATTCGGGGACATGGAACGCGAAGACATGCTTGCCATCGATATCAAAACGATGTGCGTCCACCGCGATTATCCGGTTGAGCTTCTGCCCGCCTCGCAGCACCGCCAGAAAATCGTTCTGCACCTTGTCGGGCTCCTCGATGCCGGTCACTTCCAGCTGTCCATTGACTTCACTGACACCAAACACCAGCCAGCCGCCCGCGGTATTGGCAAAAGCAGATACCGTTTTATAGGCATCCTCCGACACGCCCCGCTGCGCCCGCTTGCACTCGAAATCGTTCCATTCGATGCCATTGAGTAGTGCCAACAAGTTGTCCTGGTTCATTTGTAGTAAGCGGCAACTGCGCGTGCTGTTGAAAAAACACATCGTCCACCTTCGCATCGGTCCATCCGCTTTCCGCGCGGGCTAGATCAACCGCCTTTTGATTATCAACAACAACTGGTCCAGGCTGACCGATGCATTTACAACAAGCGCGAGGCGTACGCTCGGAGGCATCTGCCAAACCGGCAAACACTGATCACTCCCACCAAAACCGCCATGACCAGCTCAAGCCACCACGCCCCTGCGCAGAACAAGGATAATGCCGGCAACCCCTCATTCGCTTCCGGCCCCCATGACCACGTCCCCCCTCCCCGACTTGCCCTACGCCCGCTCACTAATCTGGTTCCGCCGCGACCTGCGCGTGTTCGACCAGGCCGCACTCCACCACGCACTCAGGCAAAGCCGCACCGTGTTTTGCGTCTTCATTTTCGACAGCGATATCCTGCAGCACTTGCCTGAACAAGACCGCCGCATCGAATTCCTGCATGCCAGCCTGACCGAATTGCACGAGGAACTGGTCAAGCTCGGCGGCGCGCTGATCGTGCGCCATGCCCGTGCGGTCGAGGCGATTCCCGCGCTGGCCCGCGAACTGGATGTCGAAGCGGTCTTCATCAATCACGATTACGAACCACAAGCCATCGCGCGCGACGCCGCCATTGCCACTGCGTTGCAGCAGCACGATATCGCGCTGCACAGCAGCAAGGACCAGGTCGTCTTCGAGAACGATGAGGTGCTGTCGCTCGCCGGCAAACCGTTCTCGGTCTTCACGCCGTACAAGAATGCCTGGCTCAAGCAATTGCAGTTCAATAGCTCGGATGTGCACGTGCGCGCCTATCCGGTCGAGCCACTTGCCGACCGTTTCGCCGTCAGTCCGGTCGCGCATGTCATGCCGACACTGGCCGAACTCGGTTTTGCACCAACGAATTTTGCACAATTGAAGATACCCACCGGCATGTCCGGCGGCCAGCAGCTGGTCGACAATTTCATGGAGCGTATCGACAAGTACAAGCAGACCCGCGACTTCCCTGCCATCAAGGGCCCGTCCTACCTGTCGGTGCATTTGCGCTTTGGTACCGTGTCGATCCGCCATCTGGCGCGGCGGGCCTGCGAAGCGGCGCGCATCGCGGCCGATGCCAGTGGCGCGAACACGTGGCTGGCCGAACTGGTCTGGCGGGATTTTTATTTCATGATTTTGCAGCACCATCCGCGCGTGGTGCACGGCGCGTTCAAGCCCGACTACGATGCGATCCAGTGGGAAACCGGCCCGGCCGCCGATGCGCTGTTCCAGGCCTGGTGCGACGGTCGCACCGGCTATCCGCTGGTCGACGCCGCGATGGCGCAGATCAACCAGACCGGCTACATGCACAACCGGCTGCGCATGGTCACTGCCTGTTTTTTAATCAAGGACCTCGGTATCGACTGGCGTCGCGGCGAAGCCTACTTTGCCGAAAAACTGATCGACTTCGACCTGTCAGCCAACAACGGCGGCTGGCAATGGGCGTCGTCGTCGGGTTGCGATGCGCAACCGTATTTCCGCATCTTCAACCCGATCACCCAGTCCGAAAAATTCGACACCGACGGCCGCTTCATTCGGCGCTATTTGCCGCAACTGGCGCAACTGGGCAACAAGCAAATTCATGCCCCGTGGCTGCTGACGAAGATGGAGCTGGACCATGCCGGCGTTGAACTGGGTGTCAATTACCCGCTGCCGGTGGTGCAGCATGATGTGGCGCGCAAGCAGACGCTGGCGCGCTATGCAGTGGTCAAGAAGGTGGCCGTCACGGAGGTGGAATCCGACGCGGATTGATTCCGGCGGCAAGCCAAGGGTCTTGGTGGTTGTAAACGTTGCGCGTGGTGCAATAACCTTAGGGCATTGCACCGCTCCCGGCAAAGCGTCAGCCGCCACTCACTTTGCGCCCCAAAAATTCACGAATCTCTCCCAGCAAATCCGCTTCCTGATACGGCTTGCCCAGATACGCATCGACACCCAGTTCCATTGCGTAGTTGCGGTGCTTGGCGGCCGTGCGTGAGGTGATCATGATGATAGGGATAGCGCGGGTGCGTTCATCGCCGCGCACGTTTCGGGTCAGGTCGAAGCCATCCATGCGCGGCATCTCGATATCGACCAGCATGATGTCGGGCGTGATCGACTGCAATTGCTCGAGCGCGTCGATGCCATCCTTGGCCAGCACTACCTGAAACCCCTCGCGGGCCAGCAGGCGTTGCGTGACGCGTCGCACGGTCAGCGAGTCGTCGACCACCATGACGATGGACTGGGCACGCAAACCCGGCACCGGCTGGCGGGTATCGGCCACGGCACCGATGTCGTCGAGCAGCGGCAGACGCGCGGTCTCGAGCAGGACGCGTTGCGCCAGCGGCACCGGATTGAGGATCAGGACGATCTCGCCGGAGCCGAGCACCGTGGCACCGGCGATGCCGACCATGCGCGCCAGTTGCGGGCCGATGTTCTTGACCACCACCTCGCGATTACCCTGGATGTCATCGACATGGATGGCGACGCGGTCATTGCCGCTGCGCAGGATGATGACCGGTGTGTATTGCTGGGTGACGGCGATGGTCTGGCGGTCACCCAGCAAGGTCGGCAAATAGAACAGCGGCACGCGCTGGCCTTGCCACTGGATGGCGCCGTCGTTGTAGGCACTGGCCAGCGCGGTGGCCTTGAGCTGCTGCACCTGTTCGACCAGCACCGAAGGCACGGCATAGATCTTGTCGCCGGTACGCAGGACCACGACTTGCGTTACCGCCAGTGTCAGCGGCAGGGGGATGGTGAATTGCGCACCCTGTCCGGCTTGCGTGGCAATCGCCACCCGACCGCCTAGGCTGCCGGCTTCGGAGCGCACGACATCCATGCCGATGCCGCGCCCGGCCAGCTCGGTCACTTCGGCGACCGTTGAAAAACCCGGATTAAAAATCAGGTCGGTCAGCTCGGCCTCGGCGACTTCGCGTCCGTGTGCCAGCAAACCGGTCGCCTGCGCCTTGCTGCGGATGCGCTGCAAGTCCAGTCCGCAACCATCATCGGAAAACTGCAGCACCACTTCGTTACCTTCCTGACGGATTTCGACGCGCAATTCGCCGGTTTCATTTTTGCCGGCGGCGCGGCGCTGTTCGCGATGCTCGATGCCGTGGACGATGGCATTGCGCAGCAGGTGTTCGAACGGCCCCACCATTTTTTCGAGCACGCCGCGATCAATCTCGACGCTGCCGCCGCGAATATCGAGGTTGACCCGCTTGTCGACTTCCTTCGATACCTGGCGCGTCACACGATAAAGCCGCTCGGCGATGCTGGAAAACGGCACCATGCGCACGCGCATCAGGTCTTGCTGCAGCTCGCGTGTCAGGCGTGCCTGGGTGACGATTTCGGTGCTGGCCTCGTCGACGGTGCGGGTCAGGTTTTGCTGGACCGAGGCGACGTCGCTGACGCTCTCGGCCATCATCCGGGTGAGTTCCTGCAAGCGCGTATAGCGATCAAATTCGAGCGGATCGAATTCGCCATCGGGCGACAGCGCCCTGCGCGACGTGATCTGGCTGTCGGCCTGCAGTTCGATTTCGCGCAACTGGTCGCGCAGGCGGGCAACGTTGTCGGTCAGCTCGGACAGTGACTGGCGCAGCGTGCCGACCTCGGTCTCGAGGCGCGACCGCGAGATCGAGACTTCGCCGGCCTGGTTGACCAGGCGGTCGAGGATATCGGCGCGCACGCGCACCATGGTCGCGCTGCCGGTGCCTGGGACAGGCGACGGCAATGCCGGCGCGACGGTCTCCGGCGGTGACACGACGGCGGACGACGGCACTTCGTCTACCGGTGCCGCCGGATTGTGCAGCAAGTCGAACAAGTACAGGCTGTGATCGTGCCGTGCCAGCAGCGCGTCGAGCGCAGCGTGCTGCGGCTGGCCGGCGTGCAAGAGCGTCTCGATCTGGCTTTCGGTGTCGTGCAGATACTGACCCAGCTGCATCGCCCCGGCCATGCGGGCGCTGCCCTTGATCGTGTGCAGCAGGCGCAGCACCGATTGCGGCAGCGCAGTACTGGTCAGCTCGTTTTGCCAGCCACGCAAGGCGGTGCCCATTTGCGGCAGCATGTCGCGGCCTTCTTCGAGGAAAATCGGCAGCAGATCGGCATCGAGCTCATCGCTGGCAGGAAGCGTCACCGGCGATGAGGGCAATGCAGCTTGCGGCGGTTCAACGACATCGGTCACCGCCAGCTCGTCTGCACCGGATGCCGCGGCGACCACGGCCACGCGGCTGTCGAGCTCACGCAGCAGCGCCACCAGCAAATTGAGCTGCACCGGCTGCGGTAAAGGCAAGTCGCCCAGCGCAAATTCCTGCAGCATGCCCTTCATCAGGACCAGGCATTGCGCGATCCGGTCGAAATCGGCCGGCTCCAGCACGATGGTTTTGCGCGCCAGAAGTTGCAGGATGTCTTCGAGTCCGTGTGCCAGCTCCTGCATCGCCTTGAACCCGACCGTGGCCGAACTGCCGGCCAGCGAATGCGCCGCATGCACGGCATGTACCGAGACACGTCGCTCGGGTTCATGACGCCATTCGCTGAGGTCGTGCGACAGCAGTCGCACCAGGTCATCGGTTTCGGCCAGATAGATGCTGTGCAGCGTCACACTGATCTCGAGGTCGCCGATGCGACGCACGTTGTCGTCGCGCACCGGCACTGTCGACCCCGGAAAAGCAATCACTTCGGCACCACCGCCGGCTGCCTGCGGCTCGTCCACCAGCACAACAGGGTCTTCGTCGGCAGCCGGCACATCGAGCGGCAGCGGCACGCCGTCCAGCAGGCATTGCGCGGCATCGATCAGCGCCACTCCGTCACGCGCGCAATACCCGTCGGCCCTGAGTTCGCCGACCCAGGCCGTGAGCAATTGCTCGGCCTGTCCGATCAGTGCCAGCACATCTGGCGTCGCGCCTTTTTCATCGGCGACCTGGCGATTGAGTACTTGTTCGATGCTCCATGCCGCATTGCCGAGGGCGTCCAGACCGACCATGCGGCCGCTGCCCTTGAGCGTATGAAAACCGCGGCGCAGGCTGGCGAGCTGGAAGTTGTCCTGCGGATTAGCATGCAGTTGCGGCAGCGTCGTGCGCACCGATTCCAGCACTTCTTCCGCTTCACCCAGAAAAATATCCAGCAGTTCGGCATCGACGGCGGCTTCGGTTTGCGGTGCCGGCATGACGGGTGCAACCGGCAACGCCGCGCCGCCGGGCAACAGGCTGGCCAGCGCTCCGGACGAGGCGATAAAATCGGCTTGCGCCAGCAGCGCGATGGCAGCAGTAGCCTGGACGCCGGCCTCGGGATGGTCAAGCAGGCGGGCGTCGCGCTGGACCTGCTGCAGCACGCTGCGTAATTTTTCCTGCAGCGCCGGATCGTCCGGACGCTCGACCAGCGCGACGGCCAGGTCGGCACATTGCTGCTGGTGCTGGCGCATTTCCTGCTCGACGGTGGTGTCTTGGGGCGCTACGTCGATGTCTGCAAAATCAAGCGAAATGTCTGCCAAAACGGCACTGAGATTAGCCTGAGCGAGGGCATGATCGGGCTGCACCGGCAGGCCCGCATCATGTGCCGGTGCCCGCTCAGGCGTTGGCTTTTTTCCGGTTAGTTCGGCGCGAAACACGCCTTGCTCGTCATCGAAACGAAAGTGGCCGCGGGCCGCGTCGGAGTGCAATTGCAGCGTCTCGATGAAGAAACTCAAGGCACCGATATTTTGCGCCACGGCCGAGCAGGCGGCGGCTTCCGGCGCAGCTTCCGCCGGCAGATCGGCGAAGGCCTGCACCGCCTGCCCGATGTGCCGGACTGCCCGCGTTGCATCCTGTTGATCGAGCACCGCGAGCGCGCCGCCGATCTGGTGCAGCGCCGGCTGCAGCGCGGGCAAACCGGCGCGCTGGCGCGGGTCGCGGAAATAGTCTTCCAGGGTTTTTTCG
>AEPR01000185.1 GCA_000195205.2 Oxalobacteraceae bacterium IMCC9480
GCAAGGATTACGATGCGTAAAATCAAGGATATCCTGCGCCTGAAGCTCGATGCCAAGTTCTTTCATGAACAGATCGCCACAATCCTACAATTATCCAAAGAGGTCACGCTGGCACTGCCGTGGAAGGAGTAATAGATCGATCATGCCAACCGGCAGAATTACAGCCATGCGCCGTTCTGTGAAAATTTTTGCGGCTTTGCCCGGCAGCTCAATCGCTCAATACGGCAAATCCACCGCGCCGGCGAAAAGCTCTTTATTGACTAGGCCGGATCAACGATCGCCCTGTCAGGTAGTGGACGGGCGTATATCTTCGCCGCCGCGCGATGCGCGCCCTTCTACACCTTTGCCCGGTAACACCAACTGAAACTATGGCTGACTGGTTCGATACGACAAGTAGCGCTCTGGAGTTAATCGGCGGCGTGACACAGTTGATCGTGCTGGATAAACCCTGCGCCATGATTGCCAATCCGTATCGTTATGAACCCCGCACCAACGGTACCGACTTCGACCTTACACGCCATTACGTTATCTCCGTGCTCCCTGCGCGGCCACGCCACCAGCAAGACAAGGCCAAGGCCGGATCAGCCGCCCAGATTATCGACCACTGGACCATGGCGCGCCTGCACCATCAGATATTTGCCAGCGTCGGTGACGGCAGCCTGGCGATGGCATGCTTGCTGACACGGCTCATTGCCAGGCTTTTTCAGAAGCTGACGGATGGTCGCTCCAGTGTCATCGCTGCGCGGGATATACGGGGATTGTTGCCACTGCCGTTACAGCGTGGCGCATGCTACCAACATCGATTTCAAACTGACTCAGTTTTCATGCAGCCCGATTTATAGCTGACACATTCCCGTTAACCGGCCGTAGCCGTTTTGCGGCTTCCTACTCACGTCAATCACAACGCTTCATTCTTGCGCTCCATCTGCACCAACCCGGCATGACCCTGATGCTTGAGCCGATAGCTGATGCTGGCGATGGCAACGATATGAGCATGATGGAGCAGCCGGTCCAGCAGTGCCTCCGTTAAAATTGTGTCCTGTGAAAACGTCGAGCCCCTTTCTCAGAAGGGCACGTTACTCGTCCCGATGAGGCTGCCTCGTTCGCAAAGCCACGATTGCCGATGCGATCTTTGACAGCATCCTGCAGCACAATTACCGCTTTAGCTAACCGGCGACTCGTTGCGGAAATTCACAGCAAAGCCAGCAACTCGAGGACAAGCCGTCTACCCGGACGGCGAATTCATGGAGGGATCGCCACTCGATCCGCCCTGAAGTTCGAGCGCTTGGTACGCCGTTCATGTGGCACGAAGCAGACCATGAGAAAGCACCTGATAAACGTCAAAAACCACCGTCTCACAGCACAGCTCAATCCTGGTGCTCTGGACTGTGATGCCTATGCCGGCAAAGAGCTCGAAACGTTATAACGATGAATGCTTAAACAAGTCCAATACATCTCCTGTAGATTGACCTTGGAGAGAACGTAAGAAAATCAGATAAGCAGAACTAAAAGGCGATCAGTTGACGGCCTACCTGTCGACCCTGAAGAGAGGAGCGAGATAACAAAAACAAACGCTGCCATCGACGAATTATTCCTGGCTCATTAGACAAAAAAAAGCCAGGAAATCCTGGCAATTTTTATTACAGCTTTTTAAAACAACTAATTATTCAGCGTCGTCTAGCTCGACTGCTTCGGTATCTGCAGGACGGTCCAACAGTTCAATGTATGCCATAGGTGCTTTATCGCCAACACGGAAACCCATCTTGAGAATACGAAGGTA
>AEPR01000184.1 GCA_000195205.2 Oxalobacteraceae bacterium IMCC9480
ATTTCGCAAAAAGAAGTGGCTGGAGATCGGTAACCGCTTTGCCGGAATGAATTCCGACGAACAGGCACGCGTGCAGGAGCGCATGCGCGAATGGGCCAAGCTGACACCGGACGAACGCCGCGTCGCACGCGAAATTTATGTCCGCACCAAGAAACTTGACGCAAGCCAGAAATCCGCGCAGTGGCAGGAATACCAGCAATTGCCTGAAGACCAAAAGAAAAAACTGGCTGCCGATATCCCCGCAAAAAAACGCGTATCGAATTTGCCGATGTCGGCTCCCGGCAGCACGCCGGCCGCCGCACCGAAACACTACGAAAAAGCCGTTCCCGACAAATCTGCCACGACGCCGTCATCTGTCAGCGAAGTCTCGCCATTGGCTGTTCCTCAGACTCCCGCGCCCGCCGCAGCACCCACCCGATAAGCCCGATGCCGGATTCCTCCCCTGTTCCTGTAGCACCCCCTTCCGTACTGCGCCGCCTGGCCGTCATGCTTTATGAAGGCATGCTGCTGTTCGGCGTGCTGTTCATTGCCGGTTGGCTGTTCGGCACCTTGCTGCAGCAACGCCATGCGCTGTACCTGCGCGGCATCCTGCAATACTGGCTGTTCTTTGTGATGGGGGCCTACTTCATCTGGTTCTGGAGTCACGGTGGCCAGACGCTGGCCATGAAAACCTGGCGCGTACGACTGGTCGCCGAAGATGGCTCCCGGGTCTCGGTGCTGCAGGCTAGCGCCCGTTTCCTGCTGAGCTGGTTGTGGGTGGTGCCCGGCTTGATGCTGGCCTGGCGTTTCCAGGCGCAGGGCTGGCTGCTGGTACTGATTCCGGCAGCCAATGTGGTGATCTGGGCCGGCCTGTGCTGGCTCGATCCCTCCCGGCGATTTGTGCATGACCGTCTGGCACGCACCAAGCTGGTCGGGGTTCCGGAACTAAAAAAGAAGTAAGCGTTGCTATCAGGTCCGCGTTTGGATTCGCTGGCTATAAAAAACGGACCGACGCCATGGCACCTTCCCCCTCGCATTACTGCAATGGCAGATCACGATGATCCGGCGACTGACGCGCTGGCTACTCGTACTGCAAGGCATGACCATCGCCGGGGTCATCTGGGTGCTGCTGCAACTGGCACACCTGCAGTCCTTCGCGCTGGCCCTCGCGCTCGGTATCGGGCTGGTGGCAGGCATCAGGCTATCGATCACGGCCAGCGGATTCTGTCTGGCCTGGCGCTATCGCAGCGACACACCGGGTCCGTACCGGATCAACTGGCGCATGACGGTACGATTGTTCTTCACCGAGTTCAGCGCCAGCATGATCAGTTCAAGCTGGAGCATGCCTTTTTTTCGGGTCGGCAAACAGCCGGCGGCGCAGCCCGTCGGATTACCGGTATTGCTGATCCACGGTTATGGCTGCAACAGCGCTTACTGGCGCTCAATGAGCCAGCGATTGAGTGACGCCAACATCACGCACCATGGAATCGATCTTGAACCGCCGCTGGCCGGTATCGACAGCTACGTGCCTGCAATCGCCCGGGCGATCGACACGCTGGCCCGCGACAGCCACTGCGACCAGGTCATTCTGGTCGCCCACAGCATGGGAGGATTGATCAGCCGCGCTTACCTGCGCGAACATGGCTGCGACCGTATCGCTGCAGTCATCACTTTAGGCACGCCGCATCACGGGACGGCACTGGCACGCGGAGGTATCGGTATCAACTCGCAGCAGATGTGCTGCAGTGCCGACAACACGCCCAGCGCATGGCTACAGCAACTGGCGGGCAGCGAGACAACACAGACACGCGGCCTCTTCACATCGATCTATTCGCATCATGACAATATCGTCTCGCCGCAATATTCGGCCCATCTTGACGGTGCGACCAACCTCGCCGTTGCCGGCATTGGTCACGTCGCACTCGGCATGAACAGCGGCATACAGGATCGCGTGATCGCCCGGATCAGGCAGGTGGTGGCATCCCGGCAAGTCCGCCAAAACAGGTCGTCAGCATGAAATCGACGATTTGTGCGTCGCTATGAACGCCCATCATTTTCAGATAATCGACACTCGGATCGCATGACCTTGCATAAATTGTCAGCAGGATGACTTCGACCGGCAAGTCCTGACGCAGCGCCCCTTCCGCGCGGGCGGTCTCGATCAATCCAGCCAGCAACTCGTTGAGGTCCATGACCCGGCTGATGTATTTCGGATTGTCGAGCAACGATTCACGCAGGAATTTATTATCCGAAGGCAGCATCGGCAACCCACCTTCCAGCCGGACTTCGAGCGCCCAGCGCAAGATGCCACGCAACTGATCGATCGCCGACATACCGGACGGCAATGCTCGCACGTGGGCAAGGGTATTTTCGATCAGGCTGATCATCGCGGCGGCCGCCAGCGACTCCTTCGACGCAAAATGCTTGTACAGACTGGCCTTCGCGATACCGACCTCGGCGGCCACCTCATCCATGGTCATCAAATCGTATCCCTTACGGGCGAGCAAACCATGAACCGCAGCGATGATGGCCGCTTCCCTGACTAGGAGTTGCTGCTGTTTGAAGCTAAGTTTTTGAACAGGAATCATCGGCGGGTTTTCGGAAAAGACAGCGGTAAATTGAACTTTAGCGATTATATGACACCTCAACTAGAGTGAATCCGGATTGCCGCTGGCACCGGACAGAGTGAATTCTCTGCAAATTGTTATTTGACTTTAAAGGGATCCAATGAAAACACACTCACTACCTGCGCTACTCTTCGCCGCCACGCTGGCCTTGTCAGCGGGCACTGCCAACGCGAGCGACCTGGTCGACACGGCGGACACCTCCGGCGGCTTCAAGATGTTCCTGGCAAGCGTGAAGGCGGCCGGCATGACCGATTCGCTGCGTCACCAGGGGCCCTTCACCGTGTTTGCGCCCAGTGACGAGGCCTTTGCAAAACTGCCCGAAGGTGAAGTTGAATCGCTCATGAAAGACAAAGCCAAGCTGGCCCGGATGCTCTCCCGCCACATCGTCCCCGGCAAACTGCTGGTCGCCGAGGTCAAGCCGGGGCCCGTGAAAACCATTCAGGGCGACTCGATCAAACTGACTTCCGACAACGGCATGATCACGGTCGACGGTGCGCGCGTCACGCAAAGCGACCTGAAAGCTGACAACGGCGTGATCCAGGTCATCGACAAGGTGATCCTGCCCTGATCGCGGCAAGCTGATCGCCATGGCAGCCAACGGCAAATGGCATGTTCGATGGTATGCTGGCCGCCAAATTCCTACGGCGACCTTCCATGACGACGCAACTCAAAGCACCGCGCCGTACCCGCGAACGCATCCTCGATCTGTCACTGCTGCTGTTCAACGAATTCGGCGAACCCAACATCACGACGACGGTCATTGCCGACCAGATGAAAATCTCTCCGGGCAACCTGTACTACCATTTCCGGAACAAGGACGACATCGTCAACTCCATCTTCGTCCAGTTCGAAGGTGAGATTTCTCACATGCTGACGGTGCCGGAAAGCCGCCACCCGACCATCGAGGATGTCTGGCATTACCTGCACCTGATGTTCGAGCTGGTCTGGCGCTACCGCTTTTTCTATCGCGACCTGAGCGACCTGCTGTCGCGCAATCGCAAGGTCGAAGTCGACTTCAAGAAAATCCTCGTACACAAAACCCATGTCGCGCGCCACCTCTGTATCGGCCTGCGCAACGATCAGGCACTGGAAGCCGGCGACGTCGAAATTGATGCGCTGGCCACTAACATGGTGGTCGTCGCGACCTACTGGCTCTCCTACGAATACGTCAACAATCCCCGCAAATACAGCGAACAACAGGCCAGCGCCGATGCACTGGTACGCGGCTGCTACCAGGTGCTGTCGCTGATCCGGCCCTATCTGCGCGGCGAAACCCAAGTGCGCTTCGACATACTGGCCGAAGACTACCGAAAGAAACTGACATGACTTCCCCGATCAACTCCCTGTGCGTCTATTGCGGCGCATCCAGCGGCAATGCCGCCCCCTATGTCGACGCTGCCCGCATGATGGGCAAAGCACTCGTCGAGCACGATATCGCGCTGGTCTATGGCGGTGGCCAGATCGGCCTGATGGGTGCGATCGCCGACGAGGTATTGCGACTTGGCGGCACCGCCACCGGCGTGATCCCGCACGCCTTGCTTGGCAAGGAAGTCGGCCACCCCGGCCTGACCAAATTGCATGTCGTCAAGGACATGCACGAGCGCAAGGCGATGATGGCGGAATTATCCGATGGCTTCATTGCGATGCCGGGCGGCATGGGAACCATGGAAGAACTGTTTGAAATGCTGACCTGGTCCCAGCTTGGTTTCCATGACAAACCGATAGGCTTGCTCAATGTGCTGGGCTTCTATGATGGACTGATCGGCTTCGTCGATCACATGGTGACTGAGGGCTTCCTGCGCCCGCATCACCGGCAATTGCTGATGCAGGATACCGCCGCAGCCAGCCTGGTCGGCCAGTTGCGCAGCTATCGGCCCGGACAGATCGCCAAACTACTCAATAGCGCTACGGCCAGCACGCTGGTGTCCTAGCCCGCCGCGAGCGCCTGCCGGAAATCCTCCACCAGATCGACGGTATCTTCGATACCCACCGAGACCCGGATCAATGATTCGGCGATCCCCATCGACGCGCGACGTTCGGCACCCATTTCAAAAAAGATGGTGTGCGCCACCGGAATCACCAGCGTGCGGGTATCGCCCAGATTGCTGGCCGGAATTGCCAGGCGAAGGCGATTGAGGTAATCGAAACAATCGACATCGGCACGCAACTCGAAACTGAACAGGCTGCCAAAAGCGCGGAATAATTCGCCGGCCAGGGCATGCTGCGGATGCGATGGCAAGCCGGGATAGTGGACCGCCGCTACGCGTGGATCGGCTTCCAGCATCTGCGCAACAGCTAGCGCATTCGTACACTCCCTGTCGAGGCGCAACGCCATGGTTTCGGACCCGACCGACAAGTGATGCGCCGCTTCCGGACCGAGCGAACCGCCAAAGTCACGCAAGGCCTTGGCGCGGATCTGCGCCAATCCCCACTGCCGCGCCGGAGCACGCTTGTAATTGTCGAAGATATTCGGATACGTGCTCCAGTCGAACAAACCCGTATCGGTCAGGCTGCCGCCCAGCGCATTGCCATGGCCGCCAATCGACTTGGTCAGGGCATTGACGACCAGGCTGGCACCGACCGATTTGGGACGAAACAGATACGGCGAGGTCATCGTGTTGTCGACCACGTAGATGATCCCGCGCGCCGCGCACAAGGCACCGATGCGCTTGAGGTCAGCGACCTGTGTGCGCGGATTGGCGATGGTTTCCACGAAGACCACACGCGTGGCAGGCGTCAACGCCGCTTCGACCAGTGCGACATCGGTGGCATCAACAAAACTGACCTCGGCACCCTGCCCGGCCACGGTCTGCCAGAGGCTATTGGTATTGCCGAACAAGAACGCCGAGGACACCACATGATCGCCTTCGCGCAGCAAGGATTGCACGATCGCGGCAATGGCCGCCATGCCAGTGGCGAAGCAGATGCTGCCCTGGCCGTCTTCCATCAACGTGATCTTGTCTTCCAGTGCCGAGACCGTCGGATTGCCCTGGCGGCCATACCGGTAACCCGGTTGCTTGCCCTGGAACACGGCGGCCAGCTCGCGCGCATCCTTGTAGCCGAACGCGACGGACGTGTGAATCGGCTTGTGCAGGGCACCGTGCTCGATCGGCTTTTGCCGGTCGCTGTGCAGGATGGTGGTGGTGAAGCCGTAGTTGCGGATATCGGTCATGGTAGGGAAAAATGGACTGCTAAAAAAGCGGGCACCGGTGAAGCGCTGTTCGAACCAGGTCCGGACAGCGCTCAGATGCCAACGACCTTAATCGACCTGTGCCAGATTGAGGTTGAGTTGCGAGCGGACAGCGTCCTCGCTCTCGGGCAAGGGATTGTTGCGGGCAAATTCGATGCGATCAAGATAATCGCGCGAGATGTCGCCGGTGACATAGACGCCATCAAAACAGGACGCCTCGAAATTACGCAGCGCCGGATTGGTATCGGTAATCGAGCGCTTCAGGGCGTCGATATCCTGATACACCAGGGCGTCGGCAGTGATCTCGCGGCAGATCTCATCGTTGCTGCGGCCGTAGGCAATCAACTCGTTGCGGGTCGGCATGTCGATACCGTAGACATTCGGGAATTTGACCGGCGGTGCCGCCGAGGCAAAAATCACCCGCTTGGCACCGGAGTCGCGCGCCATCTGGACGATCTCGCGGCTGGTAGTGCCACGCACGATCGAATCATCGACCAGCAGCACGCTCTTGCCCTTGAATTCGGAACCGATCGCGTTGAGCTTCTGGCGTACCGACTTGCTGCGAATCGCCTGCCCCGGCATCAGGAAAGTGCGCCCGATGTAGCGATTCTTGATGAAGCCTTCGCGATAATCGAGGTTCAGTTTCATCGCCAGTTCCATCGCCGCAGGGCGGGACGAATCCGGGATCGGCATCACCACATCGATGTCGCCAGCGGTAAATTCACGCTTGATTTTTTCGGCCAGGTACTCGCCCATTTTCAGGCGTGCGGCGTAGACCGAAGCACCATCGATGACCGAATCCGGACGGGCAAAATACACGAACTCGAACGCACACGGATTGAGCGTCGGGTTCTCTGCGCATTGCTGGTTGTAGAGCTGACCATCGTTGTCGATGAAGATCGCTTCGCCCGGCATCACGTCACGCAGGAAACGGAAACCCAGGCCTTCGAGCGCCACCGATTCGCTGGCGACAACGTATTCGTTGCCCTTTTCAGTTTCGTTGATGCCAATGCACAGCGGACGGATACCGTAGGGATCGCGGAACGCCAGCAAGCCGTAGCCGGAAATTTGCGCGACCACGGCATACGAGCCGCGCACACGCTGATGCAGCACGGCGACCGCCTTGAACAAGGCAGCCGGGTCCAGCGAGTAGCCACTGGTGGCTTGCTGGATTTCATGTGCCAGCACATTGAGCAGCACTTCCGAATCCGACGAGGTGTTGATGTGACGGCGATCATTCTTGAACATCTCGATCTTCAACTGTTCCCAGTTGGTCAGATTGCCGTTATGCGCCAGCGTAATGCCGAACGGCGCATTGACGTAAAACGGCTGGGCTTCTTCGGCACTGGACGAGCCGGCAGTTGGATAGCGGCACTGGCCGATACCGATATTGCCTTGCAGGGAACGCATGTTGCGCGTGCGAAAAACATCACGCACGAGGCCGTTGGCCTTGTGCATGTAGAACATGTTTGCATGACTGGTTGCGATACCTGCCGCATCCTGACCGCGATGCTGCAACAACAGCAGCGCATCGTAGATCAGTTGATTGACAGGACTTTGGGAAACGACGCCGACGATGCCACACATGGTGGACTCCTAACTAAGACAATTCAAAAATGCACGTGCCGTGCGAAATCGCCCGGCAGGAAAGTTTGGGCAGTGCGCGCAGCGGTTTCCGCCAGCGGGCTCAATAGCGCCCCGGTCCAGAATGCTTGCTGTGGTATCGCGGTGGTCCCGCACACCAGCACCACCGCCAGGACGATGACCAGACCACGCGCCAGGCCGAACAGACCGCCAAGGCCCCGATCGACCAACGTCAGGCCACTGGCCTTGATAATTCCTTCCAGCGCCATCGACAGCAAACCCATCAACAAACGCACGCCGATAAACAGGACGATAAAAGCAACGATCAGGCGCGTGGTACTGCCCGGGATCATGAGCGGCAGCAACTGCGCCAGCGGATCTCCGTACTGATTGGCGACCACCAATGCGACGATCCAGCTCGCCAGCGACAGCACTTCCTTGACCAGCCCCCGCAGGGTACTGATCACCACAGAACAGATCAGCACAAATATCACCAGATAATCAAAAACCGTCACGCTCCTGCCCCCGCTCAGGACGGCACCACGGTGCCGGACAAACCGATTTTATTCAGTCGCGCACGCACCTTGTCAGCTTCTTCCTGGCTGGAGAACGGACCAATCCGGACACGAATGCGCTGGCCCGCATCGGTCGAAATCGTTTGCGTGAAAGAGCTGATACCTGCTGCTTTCAATTTATCTTGTAACTCGGCGACTTTTTCTTTCGTCGCCAGCGCGGCCACCTGCACAACCAACCGCGCCGGTTTTTTCTCAGCCGCTCTGGCCCGCGCGGCACTACCGTCGAGTATCGCCATCGCACGCGCACTGTCTGCGGCTTTTTCCTCGGCCGGCGTTGGTTCGGGCTTGGGTTCGGGCTTCGGTTCCGGCTTCGGTTCTGGCTTGGGTTCAGGTTTGGCTTGAGGCTTGGGTTCAGGCGCGACATTCATGTCCGCGTTCGCTACCGGCTTGGCTTGATCAGCCGGAACGGGCTTCTTGCCGGCACTGGCTTGCGGCACCGAAGCCGGTTCGATGACCTCTTCGGATTTGTCGAGTGCGGCCTCTTGCGGGATCTCAGCGGGCGGCGTCACTGCGGCGGTCTTCGGTTGCGCGGGACGGGCCGGCAAATCCTTCGACGGCATCTGCACCAGGACATCATCGCCCAGCGGCGGTGGTTCGGAATCGAGCAGCATCGGCAAACCAATCACGGCTGCCAGCACCAGCGT
The DNA here is from genome assembly GCA_000195205.2 of Oxalobacteraceae bacterium IMCC9480. Lineage (GTDB taxonomy): Bacteria > Pseudomonadota > Gammaproteobacteria > Burkholderiales > Burkholderiaceae_D > Actimicrobium. The sequence goes on from AEPR01000184.1 coordinate 8,600, forward strand.
CACGGCACCGACCAGACGGCGGCGCGCACGCTTTTTTTCGGGCAGCACCGGATCCACGGGTTCGGATGCCGTCTTGCCTGGCTTGGCCTTGGCACGGCCCCGCACGGCCTCCGACTCTTCTTCGGAACGGGAATAAAACGCCCCTTCGGCAGCGTCAGGTTCTGGCGGTTTCTTGCGGAAAAACGATGACAAGCCCATGCGGTCGAATGTGAGTAGTTCAGTGAATAGTTCAGTGATTAGCAGCGGCGCGGAACGCCATGACACCGGCGACGGTGACGAACGATCCGAAAACCGCAATTCTATCATTCTCCCCTGCCCTGCCCGTTGCATTTGCGAATGCTTCGGCAGGTGTCGCGAAGCATTGAATCGTGCATTCCGCATCCGCCTTGTCCGTCGGCGTCACACCGGCAGCAAGCAGTTTTTCGCGTATCTGTTCGGCCGTAGCGCCGCGCGGCAAAGGCAGGTCAGTGAGGCACCAGTGGTCCACTTGTCCCTTGAGCTGGGCAATCACGCCATCGATATCCTTGTCATGCATCGCCCCGAATACCGCGTACGTGTATGGATGAAAACCCATGTTGCCGAAGTTTTGCGATAAGGTCGCGGCGGCGTGTGGATTGTGGGCGACGTCGAGGATCACCGTCGGCCGGCCGGGCAGCACCTGGAACCGTCCGGGCAAATCGACCAGCACCAGTCCGGTCCGTACTTCCTGCGCGCCGACCGGCAGCCGGAGTCGCAAGACTTCCAGCGCAGCCAGCGCCGCTGCGGCGTTGAGCAACTGGTTCGCACCGCGCAGGCTCGGATAACCGAGCGAGTTGCGGCGCTGCTCGCGCCCGCCGTAATTCCATTGCAACTGGTCGCCCATGTAATTGAAGTCCCGCCCCAGCAGCCACAGGTCGGCACCGACCGCGGCCGCGTGGTCGAGCAACGATTGCGGTGGCACCGGATCGCTGCAAATGGCGGCCTTGCCGGCGCGGAAAATACCGGCTTTTTCAAAACCGATTGCCTCGCGCGTGTGGCCCAGATATTCGGTGTGATCGATATCGACGCTGGTGATGATGGCGACGTCGGCATCGATGATGTTCATTGCATCGAGTCGCCCGCCAAGGCCGACCTCGAGGATCACCACGTCGAGCCGGGCATCGACGAATAACTGCAAAATCGCCAGCGTGGTGAATTCGAAGTAGCTCAGCGAAATATCACCACGGGCCTGCTCGACCACGCCAAAGTAGCGCACCAGTTCAGCATCGGACGCCGATTCACCGGCCACGCGCGCCCGCTCATTGAAATCAATCAGATGCGGTGAGGTCGACAGGCCGACGCGGTAACCGGCTTGCAGCAGGATCGCCTCGAGCATGGCGCAAGTCGATCCTTTGCCGTTGGTGCCGCCGACCGTGATGACCGGGCAGTCGAATCGGATACCCATCCGTACGGCGACTGCCGACACGCGATCGAGGCCCATGTCGATGGTGATCGGATGTTGGGATTCAAGGCGGGTCAACCAGCCGGCTAACGTATCGGGAAGTGTGTGCATGAGACTCAAGGTGGGTTCGATCGGAAAAATAAAAAGCCCGAACGGATCGCTCGGGCTTTCGGGTAGCGCGCCGGACTCAGGCGATGACGTCGGCAGCCTGATTTTGCAGCAGTGCCAGCAAGCGGGCGATTTCTTCACGCATCTTGCGGCGGTCAACAATCATATCGACTGCGCCCTTGGTGACCAGGAATTCGGCGCGCTGGAAACCTTCGGGCAGCTTTTCGCGGACCGTGTTTTCGATCACGCGCGGACCGGCAAATCCGATCAGTGCTTTCGGCTCGGCAATGACGACATCGCCCATGAACGCGAACGAGGCCGAGACACCGCCCATGGTCGGGTCGGTCAATACCGAGATGAATGGCAGCTTTTTTTCGGACAGCTTGGTGAGCATCGATGTGGTCTTGGCCATCTGCATCAGCGACAGCAAGCCTTCCTGCATCCGTGCGCCACCGGTGGCAGTGATGCAGATGAACGGCACCATTTGCTCGAGTGCGTTCTGGGCACCGCGCACAAAGCGCTCGCCGACGACCGACCCCATCGAGCCGCCCATGAATTCAAATTCGAAACAGGCCACCACGACCGGCAGCGACATGATGGTGCCGCCCAGGACGATCAGCGCATCGGTTTCGCCGGTGGCTTCCATCGCGGCTTTCAGGCGATCCGGGTATTTTTTGCTGTCCTTGAACTTGAGCGTATCAACCGGCAGGGTTTCCTGGCCGATTTCATAGCGGCCACCGGCGTCAAGCAAAGAATCAAGCCGCTCGCGCGCACGGATACGCATGTGGTGATTGCACTTCGGACAAACCCGGATGTTCGACTCGAGATCGGTGCGGTACAGCACCGCTTCGCAGGAGGGACATTTGACCCACAAACCTTCAGGCACCGATTTGCGGGTGGCTGATTCGGAGCGCTGTATGCGCGGGGGTAGCAGTTTCTCAAGCCAGCTCATGGTATTCCTCTTAATTTTTCACTTGGGCGATTGTACCTTCTGCCCGTGCACGCTAACAAAAACGATCCTACTGGATCAGGCCGGCGCATCCAGTGCAGCGCGGATACCGGCAACAAAGTTGTGGGCCGTCTCGACGGCCTTGTCGTGCGGCGTGGTTTCGAGTTCCTGAATGATGCGACTGCCGATCACGACCGCATCGGCGACACTGGCGATGGCGCGGGCGGTCGCGCCATCGCGAATACCGAAGCCGACCGCGATCGGCAATTTGACGTGCTGGCGGATCGCGGCAATGCGTTCGGACACGTCGGCAATGTCGATGTTGCCGGCACCGGTGACGCCTTTGAGCGAAACGTAATAGCAAAACCCGCGTCCGGCAGCGGCGACCTGGCGGATACGCGCCTCCGTCGAGGTCGGTGCCAGCAGGAAGATCGGGTCAAGGCCTTCAGCCTGCATGCCGGCGGCGAATTCTTCGCATTCCTCGGGCGGGTAGTCGACCACGATGGTGCCGTCGACACCGGCCGCCGCAGCCGCTGCGATGAAGACCTGCTGGCCCATGCGTTCGATCGGATTGGCATAGCCCATCAGTACGACCGGCGTCGTGGCGTCGGTCTCGCGGAACTCGCGAACGAATTCGAGGACATCGCGCAAACCGACGCCATATTTGAGCGCCCGTTCGCAGGCACGCTGGATGACCGGACCTTCGGCCATCGGATCGGAAAACGGCACGCCGAGTTCGAGGATATTGGCACCACCCGCGACCATCGCATGCATCAGCGGCACGGTCAGTTGCGGCGATGGATCGCCGGCGGTGATGAATGGGATCAATCCGGTTTTGTGGCTGGCGGCAAGCGCTGCCATCGTTGCTTGGATTCTGGACATGGTCTTTGCGGAGTAATGATATTCGAAGGCTGCGCCCGGCCACTGGCCAGGCGCATGCCGGTTGCGGCTTACTTATGCAGAGTGATGACTTTGACTGCGTTGGCTGCCTCGACCGCGGCGGCGCCGACAGCACAGGATTCGCGGCAGTAGAAGTTCATACCCATGCGTTCAGCCACGGTATGCATATCCTTGTCGCCGCGCCCGGACAGGTTGACCAGGATGGTCTTGTCTTTGGGCAGGGTGGCTGCCAGCTTCGCTGCATACGCCAGCGCATGAGCTGATTCGAGTGCCGGAATGATGCCTTCGATCAGGCAGCAGTCATGAAATGCCTGCAGTGCTTCGTCATCGGTGATGCCGACATATTGCGCGCGACCGATGTCTTTCAACCAGGCGTGCTCGGGACCGACGCCCGGATAGTCGAGACCGGCCGAGACTGAATGGGTTTCCGTGACCTGGCCGTTTTCATCCTGCAGCAAATACGTGCGGTTGCCATGCAAGACACCCGGCGTACCAAGCTGCAGCGATGCCGAATGCTTGCCGCTGGCCATGCCTTCGCCGGCTGCCTCGACACCGATCAACTGGACGTCGTGGTGGTCGATGTACGGATAAAAGATACCCATCGCGTTGGACCCGCCACCCACGCACGCCATCACGTAGTCCGGCTGACGGCCCGTCATCACCGGCATCTGTTCGAGGCATTCGTTGCCGATCACCGATTGAAAATCACGCACCATCATCGGATACGGATGCGGACCGGCGACGGTACCGATGATGTAGAAGGTGTTTTCGATGTTGGTGACCCAGTCGCGCATCGCTTCATTGAGCGCGTCTTTCAGGGTTTTGGAACCGGACTCTACCGGCACCACGGTGGCACCCAGCAACTTCATCCGGTAGACATTCTGGGCCTGGCGCTTGATGTCTTCGCTACCCATATAGACGATGCACTCCAGGCCGAAACGGGCGCAAATCGTGGCGGTGGCGACGCCGTGCTGACCGGCACCGGTCTCGGCGATGATGCGCGGCTTGCCCATGCGCTTGGCGAGCAGTGCCTGGCCGATCACGTTGTTGATCTTGTGTGCGCCAGTGTGATTAAGGTCTTCGCGCTTGAAATAAATCTGCGCGCCACCCATTTTTTCTGACCAGCGCTTGGCGTGGTAGATCGGGCTTGGACGTCCGACGAAATGGTTCAGGTCGTCTTCGAATTCGGCCAGGAATTCCGGATCGTTGCTGTAGCGCGCATAGGCCGCTTTCAGCTCATCGAGTGCATGGGTCAGTGTTTCGGAAACGAAGCTGCCGCCGTACGGGCCGAAGTGGCCCCGGACATCCGGCAGGTTATAGGCTTCGGCCGGATGGGCGGCTTGTTGTGCGGCCTGTTGTGCAGCAAGTGTAGTGAGTGTCATGGGTATTCCCGGGTAAGGCGTTGTCTGGTGCGTCGTGCTCAGGCCGGCATGGCGTCGGCGAGTCGCACGGCGGCGATGAAACGGTGGATTGCGGCGGCGTCCTTGATGCCCTTGGCGACTTCGACGCCACTGCTGACATCGACGGCAAAGGGACGGACGCGAGCGACCGCGTCAGTGGCGTTGTGCGCGCTCAAGCCACCACTTAAAACGACCCGAGGTGCGAGCTCTTCTGGGATGAGAGACCAATCGAAAACCTTTCCAGT
>AEPR01000183.1 GCA_000195205.2 Oxalobacteraceae bacterium IMCC9480
CGGCATGGATGTCGTCAAGCGCAACATCACCGCGCTGCGCGGCAGCGTCAGCGTCAGCAGCGCCGAAGGTGTCGGCACCACCGTCACGGTGCGTCTGCCGCTGACACTGGCCATCATCGATGGCTTCATGGTCGAGATCGGCAAATCGGTGTTTGCGATCCCGCTCGACATGATCGAGGAATGCATCGAATACAGCGCCGAACCCGGCCACGATTACACCGACCTGCGCGGCAGCGTGTTGCCCTTCATCCGGCTGCGCGATCTGTTCAGTGTCGGCGGCACGCCGGCGCGGCGCGAAAACATCGTCGTCCTGAAGCACGCCGGACAACGCGCCGGCCTGGTCGTCGACACCCTGCTCGGCGAATTCCAGACCGTCATCAAGCCGCTCGGCCAGTTGTTCAGCCAGGTCGATTGCATCAGTGGATCGACCATTCTGGGCAGCGGCGATGTCGCGCTGATCCTCGATGTGCCGGCCTTGGTACGACAGGCCAGCCTTACTCGTAGTACGCCGATTACCGGCTAACTTTTTTTAACCCGCCACGCCACTGCTCTGCTCACCCACAGGAACCATCATGTTTTCAAATATCAAAATCGGCGTACGACTGCTAGTCGGCTTCATCCTTGTCGCTGCCATCAGCGTGGTGGTGGGCGGGATAGGCATCAATAGCGCCAACCGGATCAACGATATGGCTGATGCGATGTACCAGCAGGACCTGATCGGCGTGTCGCTCATCAAGGAAGCCAACATCAACTTGATCTACATCGGCCGCGCGCGTGCCAACTATCTGCTGGCAACGACGCAGGAAGAGCGTGCCCGCCACCTCGCTTCGATCACCAAGAGCAGTACCGCAGTGAAGGAACTGGTGGCCAAGGCGAAGCCACTGTTCATCGCTCCCCGTGCGAAGGAAATATTTGTCACCTTCGATAAAAACTGGGAAGAATACCAGCGCGACTTGCAACAAGTCCTCGTGCTGGCAGGCAGCGAAGCGCTGCAACAGCGCAGCGAGACGCTAACGAAATCGTTGGCTGACACGCGCGCCAAAGGGGATGTGATCGACGACCAGATGACCGAACTGACGTTAATCAAGGAAACCCGCGCCAAGGAAGCCTCGGCCGAAACCACCGCCCTGTACGAAAACAGCCGCTCGCTGATGATGATCGCCATTGCCATCGGCGTGCTGCTCGGTATCGCGCTGGGTGTCCTCATCAGCCGCAGCGTGACTATCCCCTTGAACAAGGCCCGTGATGCCGCCAACCGGCTGGCCGAAGGCGACCTGACGGTGCGTATCGATTCAACGGCAACAGACGAAACAGGCCAGATGCTGCGCTCGATGCAGGCGATGATTGCCAAGCTGTCGCAGGTTGTGTCGGACGTCAACAGCGGTGCGCAGGCCCTGGCCAGCGCCTCCGAAGAAGTCAGCGCGACCTCGCTGTCGCTGTCGCAAGCCTCCAGCGAACAAGCCGCCAGCGTCGAAGAAACCAGCGCCTCGATCGAACAGATGTCGTCGTCGATTGCGCAAAATACCGAGAACGCCAAAGTCACCGACGGCATGGCCAGCAAGGCCGCGCGTGAAGCGGCCGAAGGCGGTGTGTCGGTCAATGCCACGGTCGCAGCGATGAAGCAGATCGCCCGCAAGATCGGCATCATCGACGACATCGCTTA
>AEPR01000182.1 GCA_000195205.2 Oxalobacteraceae bacterium IMCC9480
CCGCCATCATGAAACCGGGGGCCTTGGCGGCACCGAACAGGGCGACGCGATCCTGCTGTTCCTGGCGGTCTCCGGGGTGCTGACCGGTTCCTGCTTCTATCTTGTATTGGCTCATGGACCGGGGTAGATTAAACTGCGCTGAGATTTTTTGATTGTACGGAATAATTGCACGGCAAAAACCTGGAGCCAAATGAATTCCTTCTTTTTTTCCATCGCCCTGGGCGTCGCAGGCCGGCGCGAGCGCGGCAGCGAGTCGGGTCGATCATGAGCAATCCGCCATCGGCTGACGTGCGTCGTCGCATCATCGAGCTCGAAGTCGAACACCGCGATCTTGATGCGGTCATCGATACGCTGATCCGCGATACCCGTCACGAAGAACTGCAATTGCGCCGCCTCAAGAAACGCAAGCTGCAGCTCAAGGACCACATCACGCTGCTGAAAATGCAGCTCATTCCCGATATCCCGGCCTGATCCTGCAGGCCGCACACTGACTGATTCCTTGACTGAAGAACTTCCGGACGGCGCCCTGGCGACCGTCGCTCCTACTCCCCCCGGTGTCCATGATGCCGACGTCGAACGGCTGTTCGGCGAAGGTGGCGCGCTCAGCCAGGCCGTGCGCGGCTTTCGCTCGCGCCATGCGCAAACCGAAATGGCCAAGGCCATCGGCAATGCCATCGCCGGCCAGGAAACCCTGATCGCCGAAGCCGGCACCGGTACCGGCAAGACCTTCGCCTATCTGGTGCCGGCCTTGCTGTGGGGCGGCAAGGTGATCATCTCGACCGGCACCAAGAACCTGCAGGACCAGCTGTTTTCGCGCGATATCCCGACGGTGCGCAAGGCGCTCAATGCGCCGGTGTCGGTCGCTCTGCTCAAGGGCCGCTCCAATTATCTGTGTCACTTCCATCTGGAGCGCACGCAGCAGAACGGTCGCATGACTTCGCGCGACGATATCGGCAACCTGCGTGAGATCTCGCGCTTCATGAAGACCACCAGCACCGGTGACAAGTCCGAGCTGTCGCGCGTGCCCGAGAATGCGATGATCTGGAATCTGGTGACCTCGACCCGCGATACCTGCATGGGTGCCGAATGCCAGTACTACCAGGATTGCTTTGTCATGAAGGCGCGCAAGGAAGCGCAGCAAGCCGACGTGGTGGTGGTCAACCATCACCTGTTCTTTGCCGATGTCGCGCTCAAGGAAACCGGCATGGCCGAATTGCTGCCATCGGCCAACACGATCATTTTCGATGAAGCGCACCAGTTGCCGGATACCGCGACGCTATTCTTCGGCGAAACCATCTCGACCTCGCAGATCATTGAGTTGTGCCGCGACGTGCAGGCCGAAGGCTTGTCGCATGCACGGGATGGGGCCGACTGGGCCCGCGTGGTGGCACCGGTCGACAAGGCGGCACGTGATTTGCGGCTGTCTTTTCCGCAGGATGTGATGAGGCTGGCGGTCAGTCAGATCGCGCCATCAAGTGCCTTTTTTCCGGCGCTGGTGACCTTGCAAACCGAGTTGCAGGCCATGGTCGCGGTGCTCGAAAAACAGGCAGAGCGCGCCGAAACCATCGAGCTCTGTCGCGTGCGCACGATCGAGCTGGGCAATCAGCTGGCGGCCTGGGTCGTGGCAACCGATGCGGCAGCCACCGTGCCCGATACCGACCAGGAAAATGTGTTGTGGGTCGAGGCGTTTTCGAATTCGCTGCAATTGCACCAGACGCCATTGTCGATCGCGCCCATCTTCAGCAAGCAGCGCGAAGGCTCGCCGCGCGCCTGGATTTTCACGTCGGCCACACTGGCAGTCAAAAAAGATTTTTATCATTTTACTGACCAGATGGGGCTGGCCGATGTGACGGCACGTTCGTGGCCGAGCCCGTTCGATTACGAGCAGCAGGGCTTGCTGTACGTGCCACACAATATGCCGCAACCGAATTCGCCCGACTACACCGATGCCGTCATTGATGCGGCCTTGCCCATCATCGAAGCCGCCGGTGGCCGTACCTTTTTGTTGTGCACGACCTTGCGCGCAGTCAGTCGCGCCGCCGAGCGCCTGCGTGATGAATTCGCCCGGCGCAACCTGCCGTTTCCGCTGATGGTGCAAGGTGAGGCCGGCCGCAACGAATTGCTCGATCGCTTCCGCGCGGCGGGCAATGCGGTACTGATCGGTAGCCAGAGTTTCTGGGAAGGTGTTGACGTTCGTGGCGATGCCTTGTCGCTGGTTATTATCGACAAGCTACCGTTTTCGCCACCGGATGATCCGGTACTGGCGGCGCGTATTGCTGCACTCGAACGCAAGGGCCGCAACGGTTTTATCCATCATCAGCTGCCGGAGGCCATCATCAATCTCAAGCAGGGTGCGGGTCGATTGATCCGCGATGAAAGCGATCGCGGCGTGTTGATGCTGTGTGACCCGCGCCTGCTCTCCAAGCCGTATGGCAAGCGCATCTGGCAAAGCCTGCCGGCCTTCAAGCGCACCCGCGAGCGCGATGCAGTGCTGTCCTTTTTTGCCGGGGCACCGAAGTAATTCACGCGGTCGGGTGCCATTTTTAAAAAGTGACTTGGAAGCAATATTCGATATACTTAGTCACGATTTTTTAAAGCAATGTGACACTGGCCGGACAGGATGTCCGGCCAGTGTCACACCTGATCCTCAGAGGATGTGCATGTCCGAGTCCGTCGCGTTGGTTCCTGTCCGTGCATCCGAAATCGTCGTCGGCAAGGCGCTCACGCGCTCTGTTTATGATTACCACGGCAACCTGTTGCTGGCGTCCGGCTTCGTCATCGACAACGCGAGCCAGATGGCCGGCGTACTCGAAAACGGTTACTTCCACGAAGGCGGCTGGGAACGTCCCGCCGGTCCGGTGCCGGCCGACCAGAATATCAAGCGACTGGTCGAAGCGACTGCCGCCCCGAAGCCGGAAGCGGCCGAACGCGAAATCGCCGTCAACATGCAGGACGTGCGCTGGAACATCGGCGAAACGATGATCCTGCAGATGCAGGACAAACCGTCGATCCGCTACACCGTCAAGCTGATCGGTTTCGTCAAGGGCAAGACCGTCTACGTGACGGCTCCAACGATGGATGGCAAGTTCGAGCTGATCCGCGATGGCCAGAGTTTTGTGGTGCGGGCCTTCTCCGGCAAAAAAGCCTACGCCTTCATCGCTGCCGCAGTGCGCTCGGTCCATACCCCGCATCCTTACCTTCACCTGTCTTATCCGAAGCAACTGCGCTGCACCGTGGTGCGCCAGACCGCGCGCGTTGCCGTGCGGCTGATTGCCGCGGTCTCGCTGGGCGAACCGGAGCGCAGTTCGGCGGCCACCATTACCGACCTGAGCATGGGTGGAGCGTCCGCAATTGCCAAGGAAATCCTCGGCGTCAAAGGCGAGGCTGGCCGCATCAAGCTCAAAGTCCATGTCGCCGAGCAGGACCTGTTCCTGAACCTGCAGACCGTGCTGCGGTCGATCGCACCGGCGGATGTGGGCGAGGGTTTCCGGCATGGCTTCGAGTTCGTTGATGTGTCGGTGCAGGACAGGCTGGTACTGACTGCGTACGTGCATCAGACACTGGTCGAGACCGACAGTTGACTGACGTGTTCGCGAAGCTGTATGAGGCGTCCGGAAGGGCGCTTTTTTTTTACTGCGCGCTCGCCGTCAGGTGCTTGTTACCAGCGGGTTTGCATCGATAAGTTATTGACACTCAGCATCAAAAAAAGGTGGTTTCATTTTGGCAACAATTGCATCTGTATGGCAATGATTTCCCTTTTTGTTCTCGCAAACTCTCAGGTACAGTGACGTCCGAAATACAAAATTGATCCATGTCAATTTCACGTCCCTGTCTTGCGGGGGTGATTTGCCTGGTGCCAGAAGTGACGGTGTTTGCTGCACAGCCCGGGGAGAATCGCAGTTGTCTGATCATTGCCTTCGCGGCGTAATCCATGGTGTCGCCCATTGGACCGGCAAGCTCTGCTTGCTTGTCCTGTGCCTGCCGATGCTGGTGCTGGCAGCGACACCAAGCGTAGCGTTTTACTACGGCGCGCAAGCGCCACTGGCCGATTTGCAAGCCTTCGATATCGCCGTGGTCGAGCCTGACTTTGTCAGCAATCCTGCCAGCCATACCCGTTCCGCGGCCGACGGCGCGCATGAACTGTTTGCGTATGTCTCGCTGGGCGAAGTGCAGCCGACCCGTTCCTACTACCAGGCGCTGCCGGCCGGTGCGCTGCGCGGTGACAATGCCGCCTGGGGCAGCAAGGTCATCGACCAGACCGCACCCGGCTGGAATGAATTTTTTCTTACTAGCGTGATTGCCCCCTTGTGGCAGCAAGGCTGGCGCGGCTTCTTCCTCGACACGCTCGACTCCTATCAATTGTTTGCCACTACCGATGCCGGGCGCGCGCGCCAGCAGGAGGCGATGGTGGCCCTGCTGCGCGAATTCAAGCGCCGTTATCCCGACGCGCGGCTGATCCTCAACCGGGGTTTCGAGTTGCTGCCCGAGGTCGCACCGCTGGTCTTCGCGGTCGCCGCCGAGTCGCTGTATCAGGGTTACGATGCGGCCCGCAAGCAGTACGGTCCGGTGCCAGCGGCCGACCGGACCTGGCTGATGGCGCAGATGCAGACCGTACGCGAGCGCTATAAATTGCCGGTCATCGCGATCGATTATGTCGATCCGTCTGTTCCCGGCGCGCGCGCGCTGGCACGCAGCACGGCACGCCAGCTCGTCAGCGACGGCTTCATTCCGTGGGTCGCCGATGGCGGGCTGGTGTCGCTGGGCGTTGGCAATATCGAAGTCCTGCCGCGCACGGTGCTGGTGCTGGTCGATAACCTCGACCTGGATTTTCATTACACCTCGGCGCAGCGCTTTCTCGGGATGCCGCTCAATTACCTCGGCCTGCGCTACGAATTGCTCGATCTGGCGACGCAGCCTCTGCCGGCCGGCATACTCGCCGGTCGCTACGCCGGCATCGTCAGCTGGCTCAATCCCGGTGTCGACCACCCGACGCTGGCGCCCTGGTTGCGACAACAGATCGCCAGTGGCGTGCGCATCGCCGTCTTTGATACCTTCGGCTTTGTCGTCGACGGGCAAAACGCCGCTGCGCTCGGCGTGCGCCGGCTGGCGGTGCCGCGTCCCGAGCGGCTGACGGTGCTTGCCCGCGATGCCGCGTTGCTCGACTTCGAAGTCGCCGCCTTGCCCGACCGGTCCCAACTCGAACCGCTGCAATTGCTGCCGCAGCATGGCCGCAGTTTGCTCAGTCTGCAGGATGGTGCCGGCAATACGTTTGATGCGGTCGCATTGACGGCATGGGGCGGCTTTGCGCTCAGTCCGTTCACGACGCGCTCGCTGTCGGCGCTGGACCAGGATCGCTGGATCCTGCAGCCGATCCGCTTCCTGCAGGCCGCCCTGCAACTGCCCGATCTGCCGGTGCCGGATGTCACCACCGAGGGTGGCCGGCGCATGCTGATGGCGCACATCGATGCCGATGGTTTTCCGTCGCGCGCCGAATTGCCGGGCCGGCCGCTGGCGCCCGAAGTGCTGCAAAAGCAGATCCTGTCGCGTTACCGCTTGCCGACCGCGGTGTCGGTGATCGAAGCCGAGATCAGCCCGCAAGGCGTGTATCCGGCCTTGTCCGCCGAGCTCGAACCGCTGGCCCGCAAGATCTTCGCGCTGCCGTTTGTCGAAGCAGCCAGCCATTCGTATTCGCATCCGTTTTCGTGGGCCCGCGCGATGGGCGTGATCAGCCCGCGCGATGAAATCATAGCCGTCGACAAATCGTATGGCTTGCCCTTGCCGGGCTACCGCTTCGACCTCAAGCGCGAAGTGCAAGGCTCGATGGATTACATCAATACGCGCCTGATGCCGCCCAACAAGAAGGCCGAATTATTCCTGTGGAC
>AEPR01000181.1 GCA_000195205.2 Oxalobacteraceae bacterium IMCC9480
CGTCAGCGACTTCGCCGCCGCGCTGATCAGGTCGCGTAGCCACTTGTGTTCGTTGGACTGGTGCACCCGGTCATGCCAGAGCTGGTAATAGCGCATCTTCGGAAACTTCACCGGTACCGTGAAGCGCTTCAGCGGCAATGTCTTTTCATAGAAGCGCAGGAATTGTTCGCCGGTGGTCAGCACCAGGTCGGTCTGCGTCAGCATGTACGGAATCAGCCCGAAGAACGCCGATTGCACCGTCACGTTGCGCTTCATGTTCTGCTTGGCCAGATACCCTTCGATGACGCCGTTGTAGCCGGCCAGTGTTTGCGCCGGGGCGACGTGCGGCAGGCTCAGGTAATCCTCGACCGTCATGTCGTCCGGACCGGTGCGCTTGGCATACGCGCATTCGCTGTGCATGAAGCAGGCGATGGTGTCCTCGAATAATTTGGACAGGTGCAAATGCGCCGGCGGCTCGCCCCAGTTGGCGATGACCAGATCGAGATCGCCATCCGACAGCAGGCGGATGTAGTCGATCTCGGGACCGAGGCCGTGGATCACCAGCTTGCTCTTGGGCGATTCGCGTCGCAGGCTAGAGACCACGTTCGGCAGGAACTGGCTGGCCAGATAATCGGGTGCGGCGATGTGGAAGGTGCGGCCCTCGTCTTGTGCCACGAAGGGCACCTTGCGCACGAACAGGCGTTCGGTTTCAACGAGGATGCGCTTGGCCGGCTTGAGCAGGCTTTCGCCGTGCTGGGTCGGCACCATCCCGCGTGCGCCGCGCACCAGTAGCGGATCGCCGGTCAGCTCGCGCAACTTGCGCAGCGAGGCCGAGATCGACGGTTGCGGCTGGTTCAGTTTGAGCGCCACGCGCGAGACGCTTTTCTCGGACAACAGCATGTACAGGATGCGGATCAGGTGGATATCGAGATGATCGGGAAGTACGCCGGACATGGAATGCCTCATATGACAATGGATATGTCGAATATACGGGATGTTGCATAAGTTGGGCAGCCTTTGCGCTTATCGTCGACGAGTCAGTCATCGTCGCGCGCGGGCGCACTACCGACTATTCCAAGAGGACTCATGGACGCATTTTTACTTACGTATGGCATCGACTGGCTCAATCTGCTGGTGCGCTGGCTGCATCTGGTCACCGGCATTGCGTGGATAGGCGCGTCGTTCTACTTTGTCTGGCTCGACAATTCGATCCGTCCGCCACTGCCCGGTTCGGAGCTGGCCAAACGCGGTGTCTCCGGCGAGTTGTGGGCGGTGCATGGTGGCGGCTTTTACAACCCGCAAAAATATCTGGTGGCACCGGCGACCCTGCCGCCGACCCTGCACTGGTTCAAGTGGGAAGCCTACTGGACCTGGATCTCGGGATTCTCGCTGCTGACCATCGTCTATTACTTCAATGCATCGGCGATGATGATAGACCGCTCGGTGGCGGACCTCGCGGTCTGGCAAGCGATTGCGATTGGCCTCGGTACCTTGCTGGCCGGCTGGACGGTCTATGACTTGCTGTGCCGCTCGCCACTGGGCAAACGCGATGGCTTGCTGGGCATTGTCCTGTACGTGCTCATCGTGGTTGCCGCCTACGTGCTATCGACGCTCCTCAGCGGACGCGCTGCCTACATCCATGTCGGCGCAATGCTGGGCACCATCATGGTCGGCAATGTGCTGATGGTGATCATGCCGGGCCAGCGCAAGATGGTCGCGGCGATGCAGGCCGGACAAGTGCCCGAGGCGATCCACGGCCAGCGCGCCAAGCAGCGCAGCGTGCACAACAATTACTTCACCTTGCCGGTGCTGTTCATCATGATCAGCAATCACTATGCGATGACCTACAGCCACGCCTACAACTGGCTGGTGCTGGCGGCAATGATGGCGGCCGGCGTGCTGATCCGGCATTTCTTTAATTTGCGTCACAAGGGCCGCATTGTCTGGGGCTATCCGGTTGCCGGCGTGGCTATCCTGCTGGCCGTGGCCATCGCGATTGCGCCTAAGCCGGTGGCGCGTACCGGAGCGGTGGTCGACTTCAAGCAGGTGCAAGCCATCATCGACCAGCGCTGCGTCGCGTGCCATGCGGCACAGCCAACCCAGCCGGGTTTCGCGGCCGCGCCGCTCGGCGTGCAATTGCACACGTCCGCGCTGATCCATCAGCACGCGGCAGGGATCTACCAGCAAGTCGTGCAACTCAAGGCGATGCCGATCGGGAACCTCACCGGGATTACCGACGACGAGCGGGCCTTGATCGGGAAGTGGTACGCCGCCGGTGCGCCCTAAGCGGTCGCGTCATAGGTCGTAGGGTGCAATAACCGCAGGGCAT
>AEPR01000180.1 GCA_000195205.2 Oxalobacteraceae bacterium IMCC9480
CCTTGCTGCACGGCTCGTGGATTGGGTTGCGGTCGTCGTGGGGGGCCGGGCGTAGCACGACACGCCCCCGAAATTCAGCGACGAACGACCCGCCTAAATCTCGACCTGCGTTCCCAGTTCAATGACGCGATTACTCGGAATCCGGTAGTAGTCCGCCGCATCGCGCGCATTGCGCGACATCGTGGCGAACAAACGTTCGCGCCATAGCGCCATGCCGGCGTTGCCGACCGTCGGGATCACGGTCTGACGCGAAATGAAGAACGAGGTCTCCATCATCTCCAGCTCGACACCGACGTTCTGGCAAACCCGCAACGCCGCCGGAATATCGCGATCGTCCTTGAAGCCGTAATCGACATTGATCTGATAGCAGTCATGCCCCAGCGGCTGCACCGTCACGCGTTCCGATTCCGGCACGCGCGGGATGTCGCGGTTGCGTATCGTCAGGAACAGTACCTGTTCGTGCAGCACCTTGTTGTGGGCGAGATTATGCAACATCGCATGCGGCACGCCATCGCCCTCGCCGCGCAGGAAAATCGCGGTGCCGGGCACCCGCGTCGGCGGACTCATGAACAGCGAAGTGAGAAATTGTTCGAGCGGAATCGCATGCTTTTGCAGGTTGTCGAACACCATCTGGCGACCGCGCTTCCAAGTCATCATGATCATGAACATGATCGCGCCCAGCACCAGCGGGAACCAGCCGCCGTGCGCAATCTTGAGCAGATTAGCCGAGAAAAACGCACTGTCGATGACAAAGAAAAAGCCGGTTGCCAGAATGCAGATCCAGAAGTTATAGCGCCACGCGTAGCGCACCACAAAGAAGGTCAGGATAGTCGTCGTCGTCATCGTCGCCGTCACGGCAATACCGTAGGCCGCCGCGAGATTGGTCGATGAACCGAAGCCGACCACGGCCAGGATCACCACCACCAGCTGGATCCAGTTGGCCGTCGGAATGTAGATCTGACCGATCTCGCGCTCGGAGGTATGGTCCACCCGCATGCGTGGCAGGAAGCCGAGCGAGATCGCTTGCTGGGTCATCGAGAACGTCCCTGAAATCGTCGCCTGCGAGGCAATCACGGTGGCCATCGTCGACAGGATCACCAGCGGATAAATGCTCCACGCACCGAGCTGGTTGTAGAACGGATTGGCAATCGCCGACGGATCGGCCAGCAGCAAGCCACCCTGCCCGAGATAGTTCAGCGCCAGCGCCGGAAAAACAATCAGTGACCAGGCCAGCCGGATCGGTCGCCGGCCGAAGTGACCCATGTCGGCATACAGCGCTTCGGCACCGGTGAACGCCAGCACGATGGCACCCAGTGCGATGAACGCCATCCATGGATTACTGACCAGGAAGGACAAGGCATACAGCGGATTGAGCGCCCCGATGATTTGCGGCACGCGCGCAATATTGATGGCACCCATGGTCGCCAGTGTCGCAAACCAGACCAGCATCACGAAGCCGAACCATTTGCCGATACCGGCCGAGCCTTTGTACTGGACCAGATACAAGGCCACCAGCACCACCACAGTCAGCGGCACCACATAAGCCTTGAATGCCGGCGTCGCCAGCTCCAGTCCCTCGAAGGCCGACAGCACCGAGATCGCCGGCGTGATCACGCTATCGCCATAAAACAGCGCCGCGCCCAGCAAACCGACGATGGTCAGCGGCCGGTACCAGGCTGATTTCTGGGTCACCGAGGACAGCGCCAGAGCCATCAGCGCCATGATGCCGCCCTCGCCGCGGTTATCGGCACGCAGGATCAGCGTCACGTATTTGAGCGACACGATGATCGTCAAGCCCCAGACAATCAATGACACGATGCCGAACAGGTTGGCATGGTTGAGCGGTACGCCGTGACTGCCGGAGAACACTTCTTTGAGTGCATACAGAGGACTGGTACCGATGTCGCCGTAGACGACGCCGATGGCACCGAGGGTCAGGCCAGCGATATTTTTGGAAGAGGTCGAGGTCGTCATGGGAAGTCGGTTGCGTTATTCGGGGAGGTCGTGGATCTGGTCGGGGACCGAATCGTAGCATTGTTCGGGCTGCATTTCGCTGACAAGCTCACGGCTTGTAACGCCCGATCAATTTTTACTAAAAACCAACTCGATACCCGCGATCCGCGGCACGCATCATGCCGTCAAACTCGCCAGCAAGGCATCGACCCGCACCAGCATCACGCCCTCATCATGCTTGGCCAGCACCCGCATCGCCGCGCCCTGCGCGCTGGCCGCGCGCCATTCTTTCCAGGCCACTGCCGCGCCGGACGGAAAGACAATTTCGCCATCCAGTGGCAACAGCGCCTCGACCTGCGTGAGCAAGGCCAGTCCATCAGTCAGCGCCGCCAGCGTGGTCGGCTGCAACAGGATGTCGAGGTCGGAAGTCTCGCGCAAATACGGCAATCCGGTGATCGCCTGCAGCGCCGTCGAACCGAATACCGCGAGCGGCATCGTCGCTGCCGGCAACGCCGCTTGCCATGCCGGCGGTAACACCAAGCGCACCTCGGCCAGCGTCAGCGGCGGGCGCGAGCGCGTCACCTCGTCGATCGCGATCCGCAATGGCAGCCGGTGCTTGATGCCCGACTCAGGCTCCGGTGGAAGCGCCAGCCCGAGGCAGACTTGACCGGTCGGGCAATCGGCTTCATGACGCCGCACAATCAGCGGCCAGTCGGCGGCACACCAGCGCTCGATTGCCGCGTGATGCCTCGCCTCGACCTGCAAGCGGGCCGAGGCCCAACCCGCCGCCGACAAAAACGACAGGCTATGACGCGACCGCATCCGACACCGGTCGTGCCATCTTGCGGCCACCGCGTTCCAGCCCTAGCGTGCTGCGCCGGTCGACTGGATCAGCCGCGGCCAATGCCTCGACCAATCGCGCTGACAAATCGCCCTGCCAGATCGCCTGCAAGCCACCCATGCGCACGTAATTTTCCGGGCCGGGCGCAAAGACCGGGTTGTCCTTGGCCAGTTCGATCAAGCGTTCTTCCGGCACTTTCGTGATGCGCGCCATCGCCGGCAAACCCATCACGCGAATCGTCGTGCCCGGCAGCGCGTAGCAATCGTCAGCCATCAAGCCGCTGGTAATAAAGCCGCCCGACAGCGCCTGATCGTAGACCAGACCGATCACGCGATGACCGCTTTGCCGTGCCAGCGCAATGCACTTGCCGAGATGCGCCATGTAGCTATTGATGCCCAACATTTCATCGCGATGGCGCAGGCGCTGGCCTTGCGTATCGACCAGAATCAGGATCGGCCGCTGCGGAAAATCGCGCACCGTTGCCAGCACCGCACGGGCTTGCGCCAGCGCGATCTCGACGCCGATTGGCGTGTGGTCGGTGGTGCCGATGACCGCAACCGTGGTGTCGCCAACCGTCGCGTTGCCGGACAGGAACGAGGCCGATGCAGTGATCTGATGGCCTTGCGGAAAAAGCTGTGTCGCCAGTGTTTGCCAGTCCATCAGTGGCTCCTTGCGTTGGAAGTGGATACCAGCGCCATGAAGTCATCGGCTTCCAGCATCGCGATGGCTTTCGGGTCCGCGATGCCGAGCTGACGCCAGATGGCCATCGGCTCGGTCTGCGTGCCGAAGCGGTCGATCCGGTCTTGCAGCATGTGCTGCTCGGATTCGAGAGCCGCCAGCGTCAACGGGATGTCTTTGCCGTAGGCGGCCGCGACCAGTTCCAGCGCCGCCGTCCTGAAGGCCGCGATGCTGTCATCAACCAGCCGGTCGCAATCGCCGAGCAGATAACGGTGCTTGCCACCGGTGGTGCGCCAGACCAGCGCACGGTCGCGCGAATCGAATTCCTCGACGCCGCTGGCCGTCTCGATGACTTCCGGACCCGACATCGCCAGCCGGCCTTGCTCGGACATCACGATCGCATTGGCGCAACGGGCCACGATGCCCATGCCGCCGAAGCAGCCGTTCGAACCGCCGACCAGCACCACCACCGCAATGCCGGCGGCGCGCACATCAAGCAAGGCCCGCATCACTTCCGAGACCGCGATCAGTCCGGCATTGGCTTCATGCAAACGCACGCCGCCGGTCTCAAGCAGCAGTAACACCGCATGGGGCCGTTCGACAATCGCGCGCCGCAACAGCCCGACCAGCTTCGCGCCATGCACTTCGCCGACCGCGCCACCCATGAAACCGCCCTCCTGCGCCGCCGCGAAAATCGCCTGGCCGTCGAGCATGCCACGACCAATCACGACGCCATCATCGAACGCAGTGGGCGCATCGAGCTGGGCCAGATGCGGGCTGACGAAGCGTGCTGCCGGCGGCAACCACTCTGCAAAATTGTCAGCACCGAACAGCAGCGCAAGGCGTTCACGCGCAGTCGATTCCAGATAGCTGTTCATGCGTGTGCTCCCAGCAGGGACTCGACGGCCTGATCGAGTCGCAGGCTGACCACGGCCGGCGTCGCGCCCATGTCATTGATCGAAATCCGCACGTCGGCCAGTTGCCAGCGCGCGTGAAAGTCGCTCATCACTGCTTGCCAGATCGTGCCGAAACCGCGTGCGGCAGTTTGCACTTCAATCTCGCAACCGCCGCTCAAGTCGGCCGGTTCGACCAGCACTTCCAGATTGCCGGAGCTGACCACGCCGACCAGTAGCGCCTGCTGCTGGCCACATCGCTGGCCGCCATCGAATCGATAGTTCAAGGTTTCCATAGCTTCCCTCTCACCAGTTGCGGAAGCGTTCCGGCGGCTGGTATAGCCCGCCCGACGCCCGCACCAGGTCTTTCATGTTTTTCGCGGCCAGCAGGTCGCGCGTGGCCAGTCGCTTGTCGATGCCGATGTCTTCCGGACGCACGATGATGCCGCGGTCGCGCAGGTTCTCGACCATGCGCTTGTCACGCGCGAGGCCGACCGGCGTGTAGCCGGCCACGCCACGGATCGCCTGTTCGCGTTCGGCATCGGTGCGGCACAGCAGCAGGTTGGCGATGCCTTCTTCGGTCAGGATATGGGTCACGTCGTCGCCGTAAATCATCACCGGCGGCAGCGCCATGCCGGCCTGTTCGGCCAAGTCCCACGCATCAAGTTTGTCGACGAAGGCCGGCTGCATGTGTTCGCGAAAGGTCTCGACAATTTGCACCACCAGTTTCTGACCGCGCGGCATGCGGTTGCGGCCGGCACCGGCTTGCTGGCCGGCTTTCAGCCAGGCCGGACTGGCATGG
>AEPR01000179.1 GCA_000195205.2 Oxalobacteraceae bacterium IMCC9480
AACACATCCATAATTTTTGAACAGCTGATAACCATTTTGCTCCTCAGCATTGATTGCAGACTTATCCCCTCGTAGATATTTGTCAAACCTGGCGTCGGGTGTCACGAGCGAACGCTCGTAATTTGAAATAGCATCACGGATATTTTTTATTTGAAGTCCATTCGGATAAATCTCCGAAAACCGGCTTACCAGATTTTTATCCTTGGAAAATTTATCAATGATTTCCGGCCAGTTACTACCCAGTTCGTTCTGACTATGTATCGGTCCGTTGACCTGATCCTCAAGACTTTCTGCACGTCCATCCCAGAACTGACGGAAATTCAAACTACTATTAAAAACGGTTGGTGCATTGATGCCTCCTTGAGCGCCGCCTATACCGCTGGAAACTTGCTTTCCGTCCGCTCCCCCATGTTTGCTAATGTTGTGACAACCGGCACAAGATATGGAGTTATCTTTAGAAAGTCGCTTATCGTTAAATATTAACTCCCCAAGCGCTACTTTTCTGGCATCAATCTTACTTTCATGTGGTATCGGTTTTATCGGCTCATTATTTTGAGCGAATACCAACCCGGAAAATAAAAATAAAATCAAAAATCCTGCTCTTTTAATTATTGAGCGACATAGCGTATAAAATAAATAAAACATGATTTTCCTCATCATTTATTTATCCAGCGAATAAATTATATTGCCCCGAGTTTAGTGCGGATATAAAAATCCTGGCATGGTAGTTTTCAAACAGAATCCATACCAATAAAAACCTTCATTGCACACCATCGGCATGATTAGTAAGCCCATAAAATAATGCCCAACGAGCTTGCATAAAAGCCATCAAATTCCGACGCGAAGATACAAATACTTTAGTAGAAATAGTTACTTATGGTAACTACGCTACTGGAGATAGCCGGTATTGACTATAGGCAACTAGTAGAAAGGGGAGATTTTTAACAGCATGTTGCAGGAAGGGGAATTATCGGATCGCAGGCCATGCGCAGAATCGGGAGTCAGGCGATTTATGACGCCCCCGGATAGTCAGCTCACCCGCAGCGCTTGACCTTCCCACGGTGGGAAGCCTGAGACTGATCGTCAACAAAATCATTTAAGGGGTAATTCAATGGCTTCCACTGCGCAACAAGGTGCCAATCCATCCATGTTTTCAGCCAGTCGTCTGAGCTTGCCGGTTGAAGGCATGACGTGTGCGTCGTGTGTCGGTCGGGTCGAGCGCGCGCTCAAAGAGGTTCCCGGCGTCCGCACGGCTGCGGTCAATCTCGCCACCGGGCGCGCCGACATCACTTTCACCGATCTGGCAGATCCGCAGGAGGCTGTCCGCGCCATTGAGCGCGCCGGCTACGCCGTTGGCGAAGAGACTACCGCGCTGGCAATCGACGACATGACCTGCGCGTCGTGTGTGGGCCGGGTGGAGAAGGCGCTCGCAACCATCCCGGGCGTGCTCGATGTCACGGTCAATCTGGCGACCGGGCGCGCACAGGTGCGCCACTTTGCAGGAGCCGTCGCGATGGCCGACCTTGAAGCGGCGGTCGAACAGGCGGGTTACACGCCCCGCCGCTTGTCCGCCGACACGGCCACTGCGGGCGATCAGGACGACAAGCGTCGTGACAGCGAGGTACGGTCGCTGCGGCGCGCTTTGCTGATCGCGTGCCTCTTCACCCTGCCAGTGTTCATCCTCGAGATGGGCTCGCACCTCATTCCCGCCATGCACCATTGGGTGATGGAAGTCTTGGGTGAGCAAACAAGCTGGAGGATACAGTTCGCACTCGCGACCCTGGTGCTGTTCGGTCCGGGCCTGCGCTTTTTTCGCAAGGGCGTGCCGGCGTTGCTGCGTGGTGCTCCCGACATGAACTCGCTGGTCTCGCTCGGCACGGCGGCGGCGTACGGTTACTCGGTGGTCGCGACCTTCGTTCCCGACGTGCTACCGCAGGGTAGCGCCAACGTCTATTTCGAAGCCGCCGTGGTCATCGTGACCCTGATCCTGCTCGGACGCACGCTGGAGGCGCGCGCCAAGGGACGCACCTCGCAGGCGATCAAGCGGCTCATCGGACTGCAGGCCAAAACCGCGCGCGTCCAGCGCAACGGCGTGACGCTTGAGCTGGCGCTCGATCAGGTGAGCACCGGTGACGTCGTGCTCGTGCGTCCGGGCGAGAAGGTGCCGGTCGACGGCGAGGTGGTCGAGGGCGCTTCTTATGTTGACGAAAGCATGATCAGCGGTGAGCCGGTGCCGGTGGCGAAGGGAGCGGGTGCCGAAGTCATCGGCGGCACCATCAACAAAACCGGCGCTTTCAGTTTCCGCGTCACCAAGGTCGGCGCGAACACGGTGCTCGCGCAGATCATCCGCCTGGTCGAACAAGCGCAGGGTTCCAAGCTGCCGATCCAGGCGCTGGTCGACAAGGTGACCATGTGGTTCGTTCCGGCGGTGATGGCCGCGGCCGCGCTGACCTTCGTGGTCTGGATGATCTTTGGTCCGGCTCCGGCGCTGAGCTTCGCGCTGGTCAATGCGGTCGCGGTGTTGATCATCGCCTGCCCGTGCGCCATGGGGCTGGCCACGCCGACCTCGATCATGGTCGGTACCGGCCGCGCGGCCGAACTCGGCATTCTTTTCCGCAAGGGCGAAGCCTTGCAGGCGCTGCGCGATGTCAGCGTCATCGCGCTCGACAAGACCGGCACCCTGACCAAAGGACGCCCCGAGCTGACCGACCTCGTCCTTGCCGACGGCTTCGATTACAACGAAGTGCTGGCGCTCGTGGCGGCGGTCGAGGCCCGCTCCGAGCATCCGATCGCCGCAGCGATTGTCGCCGCCGCACAGCAGCAGGACCTCACGCTAGCCGCCGTCGAGAGCTTCGACGCAAGCCCGGGCTTGGGCGTATCAGCCAAGGTCGCCGGCAGGACCGTCGCCATCGGCGCGGACCGGTTCATGACGCAGCTCGGTCTGGATGTGGCCAGCTTCCTGCCGACCGCCCGGCGTCTCGGCGGGCAAGGCAAAAGTCCGCTCTACGCCGCCATTGATGGCCGCCTCGCGGCAGTCATCGCAGTGGCCGATCCGATCCGGGAGACGACGCCCGCAGCGATCAAGGCGCTGCATGCGCTCGGACTGAAGGTCGCGATGATCACCGGCGACAATGCCGCTACGGCCGCGGCGATCGCCAGGCAGCTCGGCATCGATGAAGTCGTGGCCGAGGTTCTGCCCGACGGCAAGGTCGCAGCACTGAAGAAGTTCCGGATCAATGGCGCGCGGGTCGCCTTCGTGGGCGACGGCATCAACGACGCGCCGGCGCTTGCCGAAGCCGACGTCGGGCTGGCCATCGGCACGGGCACCGATGCGGCGATCGAGGCCGCTGACGTGGTGCTGATGTCGGGCGATCTGCGTGGCGTGCCCAATGCCATCGCGCTCAGCAAGGCGACGATCCGCAACATCAGGCAAAACCTGTTCTGGGCCTTCGCCTACAACGCCATGCTGATCCCGGTCGCGGCGGGCGCGCTCTATCCGGTGAACGGCAGCTTGCTGTCGCCGGTCTTCGCGGCTGCCGCGATGGCGCTCTCGAGTGTTTTCGTGCTTGGCAACGCGCTCCGGCTCAAGCGCTTCCGGGCCGATCAAGAATCGTCGCAGCCGTCATTACACACGGCATGAAGCCGCTGATACCTACCCATCAAGGCACCGGCGCGTAGACTAGGCCCCGGTCGTTCGGATGATATTGGATGCGTCTTTGAGGAGAAGAAAATGATGAGTATCGGTCAGGCAGCCACCTTTTCAGGCGTCTCGGCGAAGATGATTCGCTACTACGAGCAGCTTGGGTTGATTCCGCAAGCGACCCGCTCTGAGGCAGGCTATCGACAATACAGCCCGGCCGACGCGCATAGCCTTCGCTTCATCCGCCGCGCACGCGACCTTGGCTTTTCTGTCGGACAGATCACTGGACTGCTGGCCCTGTGGGGCGACCGTGACCGCGCCAGCGCCGACGTCAAGGCCATGGCGCTGGCGCATGTCACCGGTCTGAAGGCGAAGATCGCGGAACTGCAAGCGATGGCACAGACGCTCGAACACCTGGCCAATCATTGCCACGGCAATGACCGCCCGGATTGCCCGATCCTTGCGGATCTGGCTGAGCCGGCCGCTGCCGCGCAACAGCGTTCAACGGCTCAACAGAGGACGCCGCGGTTTGGATCGGGGTCGACACGCCCGCCCCGCCCTGCCATCGAGCCGCCACGGTAATGCAGTCGTGCACTGTCAAACCCGATTGAGTTGTAGACATTTATCGACCCGAAGCAGCAGCAAGATGATTGACCAGGATGCGCTCTTGTCAGCGCCGGGGCGGGCATGACAAAAATTGCGGCGATCCCGGATTGCCTACTCCAACCGGTCAAGCGGGGTCTTCACCCGCATCAGCGCCGAGCAATTGCTGCGCCTCGGCCGCCGGCAACGCTTCGACCGACTTCAGCTTGCGCGCCATCTGGCGGCTGCGCACTTCGGCGTTTTCGATATTTTTGGCAGCGCGTTCGAGCGCGACCCGCGTGGCCGACAGCACGTCGCCGAACTTGCCGAATTCGGTCTTGACCGCGCCCAGCACCTGCCAGACTTCGGACGAACGCTTCTCCAGCGCCAGTGTCCGAAACCCCATCTGCAGGCTGTT
>AEPR01000178.1 GCA_000195205.2 Oxalobacteraceae bacterium IMCC9480
TACCGGTCGTCAGTGCATGATGACAGGGTTGTGCATCACTTCGTCGTAACCGGCGAGGAAGGCGTCGAACTGTTCGGCATCCGGATTGCTGGCGATGAGTTTTTCGACGTGCTCGCGGAAAGCTTCTGCCAGCGAGCCAGCGATGAAGATCTCGCGTTTGCCGGGCTTGTCCATGATTTCATACCCGCCGGATCGTAGCGCTTCCAGCGCGGTGTCGGCACCGAATTCCACGACGCTGTACTGGTCACTGTTATAGATCAGATTCATCATGTTTCCTTGGTCGGTTGAATGCAGACTGCATCCTTCCCGATTGCAGGTTGGGCTGCTTCACGCAAAATCAATGGCTGTGCAGCGCAGATCGGTATTGAGTTGCAGGTAGGTATCGTAGGGCGAGCTGGCCAGAAATTGCCGGGTTTGTTCCAGGTGTGCCGTACTTGCGAGGCTGATGAACAAATAGTCCGGCGGATGGCGCAGCATCCGGTTCAGCGTGACGCGCATGGTCAGGTTGCCGATGCAGCAAGGACAACCGGGTGCGATGCGGGCAATCGAATAGTCCTTGTTAGACTGCATGCCGGCAAGCGCACTGGCACTGTCCGGCATGCCTTCCAGGATCACGGCGATCCGGCTGCGCAACGGTAGCGCGGCCAGTGCCTTGGCGATTCCGCTTTCCCGTTGCGAGCCATTTGCTCCGCTGACCAGCGTGGTCAGGGTCATCCGCCGCGCTTGACCAGTTTGCTTGGCTCGACACCAAGCTGTTTGAGCTTGCGGTAAAGGTGGGTACGTTCGAGGCCGGTACGTTCTGCCACCCGCGTCATGCTGCCACCTTCCCGTACCAGATGATGCTCGAAATACGCCCTTTCGAAGGCATCGCGGGCTTCACGCAGCGGCAACTCGAAAGAGACCGTGAACCCTTGCGAGACCGGCGCGGCGACGATTTCGGTGGCCAGTGCGGAAAGCACCGGCGAGACCTGCACGGTGCTGACAATATGGTGGGAGTGCGTATTCGCCGAGGCTTCGCTGGAAAGGGTTGCCGGACGCGCCTGGAACGTCGGCGGCCGCACCGGTTCTTTGCCGCGCGATAAGCCTTGCTGGACGGCTTTCAGGAGTTTTTGCAAGGCGATCGGTTTTTCAAGGAAATTCATGGCGCCGATGCGTGTTGCTTCCACCGCTGTGTCGATCGTCGCATGGCCGGACATCATGATCACCGGCATGGTCAGCAAGCCATCGCGTTGCCACTCCTTGAGCAGCGTGACGCCATCGGTGTCCGGCATCCAGATGTCGAGTAGCACCAGGTCCGGCGTGCTGCTCGCGCGCGCATCACGC
>AEPR01000177.1 GCA_000195205.2 Oxalobacteraceae bacterium IMCC9480
TTCAGCCATTGCGAACCGGTTTCATCGAAGGCCATGTTGCTGGCCATTGCGCCGGCCGAACCAGCTGCCAGCAGGGTACCAAGGGCGATTGTGCTTGCGAATTTTTTGATATTCATGAATGTTCTCCAGAGGGTAAATTGACGGGTGCTTGTCCGGCAAACTTCGTCGTCTGCCTGACCATGGACCAAAGTGTAGTCCCCGCTCCCGCACACCAAAGTGACAGCCGCATTACAAGCCTGTAATGCAAAAATCCGGCAGGGACGGCGCTATTCGCATTACAACTTTGTAATCCGCAACAGCACCAAACAGGCGGACAATTGGCCCGCCAGCGGCCGCCGCGCCGAACCGAAAGAACCTGCATGCGTATATTGATAGTGGAAGATGAACCCAAGACCGGTGACTACCTGCGTAAGGGATTACAAGAGAACGGCTACGTGGTCGACCTTGCCCGCGACGGCACCACCGGGCTGCATCTCGCGGTGCAGGAAGACTACGACCTGATCGTGCTCGATGTGATGTTGCCCGGCATCGATGGCTGGGAAGTGCTGAAAAAACTGCGCGAAACAAAGGCCACCGCGGTGCTGTTCCTGACCTCGCGCGACGACGTCAACGATCGCGTCAAGGGACTCGAACTCGGTGCCGACGATTACCTGATCAAGCCGTTTGCGTTTGTCGAACTGCTGGCGCGCATCCGCACCGTGCTGCGTCGCAATCCGCAGCGCGAAGCCGACACGATGAATGTGGCCGACCTCGAAATCGATGTCCTGAAACGACGCGTAATCCGCGATGGCCAGCGCATCGACCTGACCGCCAAAGAGTTTGCCCTCTTGCACCTGCTCGTGCGACGCCAGGGCGAAGTGCTGTCGCGCTCGCTAATCGCCTCGCAGGTCTGGGACATGAACTTCGATTCAGATACCAACGTCGTCGATGTCGCGATCCGCCGGCTGCGCGCGAAGGTCGACGATCCGTTTCCTAACAAGCTGGTCCATACCATTCGCGGCATGGGCTATCTGTTTGAAGAACGCACATGAAGACCTCGCCATGACCCAGCGCGCCGCGTTATCGCTCACTGCACGGCTGGCCATCCTGTTTGCCGTCGCCACTATCGCCACCTTCGCGCTGGTCGGCACCTACCTGTACAAGGCGCTGGCCACGCAACTCCAGCACCGCGACGACATGGAGCTGATCAGCAAGAGCCAGCAGATTCGCTACCTGCTGCGCGAAAGCACCTCCATCGCCGCCATCCGGCAGGAGCCGCAGCGCTTCCTCAATGCGATGTATGGCCAGGATGAAATCCGGCTGCAGCTGCTGCAAACCGATGGCCAACTCATCATGCAGAGCGGCGCCCCCTCCCATGCGCTGCCCTCATTGCCACTGGTGCCGGCAACCCGGCATGCGCTCGAAAAAGACGTCAGCAGCTGGGACTCCGGCGCCGGCACCGGCCGCGTGATCGCCTCCGCCGGCATGGTCGGCATGGACGGTCTCGAGCCGGTACATATCGTGATTGCACGCGAAGGCGCAAGCCGCTCGGCGATGATGCGCAAATACGGCGAAACCCTCGCCGTCGCGGTCTGGCTGGGCGCAATGCTGGCAGCCATGCTGGGATTCCTGGTCGTGCAACTGGGCTTGCGACCGCTGCGCCTGATCATCACGCAAGCCAATGCGATCAGCACCCAGCGCCTGCATACGCGGCTGTCGAACGACAACACGCCGCGCGAATTGCATGAGCTCGGCCAGGCCTTCAATGCGATGCTCGACCGGCTCGAAGACGGCGTCAAACGCCTGACCCAGTTTGCCTCGGACATCGCGCACGACTTGCGCACGCCGGTCAATACGCTGATGGTCGAAACCCAGGTCGCGCTGACCAAGGAAAGGTCCAACGAGGAATATCAAATCCTGCTGGGATCGAATCTGGAAGAGTACGAACGACTGGCCCGCATCATCGAAAACACGCTGTTCCTGGCGCGTGCCGACAATGCCCAATTGGCCATGCAGTCCAAAACGCTGGACCTCGCTGTCGAACTGGAGCGTATCCGCGACTACTTCGAAGGATTGGCCGAGGACGCCGGCGTCAGGCTCACCATCGCGGCCGCTGCACTGACCATCGAAGCCGATCCCATCCTGTTCCGGCGCGCCGTCAGCAACCTGGTCTCGAACGCGATCGTTCACACGCCACGCGGCTCGTTCATCCACTTGTCCGCCACCACCGCCGCCGGCAACAAAACCCGCGTGACGGTCGAAAACGGCGGCCCCGGCATCCCGGCCGAGCATCTGCCGCACATCTTCGAACGCTTCTACCGGGGCGACGCCGCACGGGCACCGTCGATGTATTCCGCCGGCCTCGGACTGGCCATCGTCTGCGCCATCATGCGCCTGCATGGCGGCGACGCCGGCGTCACCAGCGTGGCTGGCGAGAAGACGGTTTTTTACCTGTGCTTTCCGGGCATCACGCAGCGGCGACGGCGACGCACGCGTCTGCAAAGGCGCAACAAGCAGCGCGGTGCGGTGCAGCCACCAGCCAACAGCTGACGGCAAGCACCGGCACCGCCGGCACCGCCGGCATCACTTGCGCCGCGCCACAATTGTCTCGATCTCATCCATG
Organism: Oxalobacteraceae bacterium IMCC9480; assembly: GCA_000195205.2. GTDB lineage: Bacteria > Pseudomonadota > Gammaproteobacteria > Burkholderiales > Burkholderiaceae_D > Actimicrobium. Next base: position 2,603 of record AEPR01000177.1, read on the forward strand.
ATCCGGTTCATCCGCGCCACCACCGCCTGATACGGCGCGGGCGTCGCGAGGTCAACGCCGGCAGCCTTGACCAGCTCGTACGGATAGGCCGAACTGCCGGCCTTGAGGACGTTCAGATAACGCTCGCGCGCGCCCGGCTCGCCCTTCAGGATGGCATCGGCAAAGAGCGAGCCGGCGGCAATCGAGGTCGCGTACTGGAACACGTAAAACGAATTATAGAAATGCGGGATGTAGGCCCATTCGATGGCGACCTGGTCATCGATGTGGACGATGCCTTCCTTGTCGCCGTGGTAGCGGCGCAGGATATCGCCGTAGATTTTGGTCAGGCCTGCGCCGGTCAATGATTCGCCCTTGTCGACGCGGGCATGCACATCGCGTTCGAATTCGGCAAACATCGCTTGCCGGAAGAAGGTGCCACGCAGGCTTTCCAGCGCCGAGCCGAGGTACAGCAAGCGCTCGTCATCGCTCTTCGATACCGCCAGCATGTGCGCCAGCAGCAGGCTTTCGTTGGTGGTCGAGGCGATCTCGGCGGTGAAGATCGGATAGCCCGCCGTCACATACGGCTGCGCCTGATTGGCCAGTACCGTATGCATGCCGTGGCCCCACTCGTGTGCCAGCGTCGAGACCGATTCATAGTCATCGTTGTAGTTCAGCAGGATGTACGGGTGGACATCGTAGGCGTCGCCCGCCATGTGCGCGCCGGACAATTTGCGGGCACGCGGATAGACATCCATCCAGCGGCTCGCCACGCCTTTTTCGAGGGCCTTGACGTAGTCCCCGCCAAGCGGTTTGACGGCCGCCAGCATCAGCGCATTGCCTTGCGCGATCGGATACGTGAAGTCGCCCTTGACCAGCGGCGGGGAGATGTCCTGATACCCCATGTCGGTGATGCCGAGCAGTTTGGCGCGCAAGCGGAAATAGCGATGCAGCGTCGGCAGGTTGGCATTGGTCTGCGCGATCAGCGTGTCGTAGACCGCGACCGGAATCTTGTTGGCATCGAGCGCCTTGGTGATCGAATCGGGATAGTTGCGCACCTTGGCGTCGACGGTATCTTTTTTCAGCTTCTCGTAGAAAGTCACGCCAAACGTGCGCTCGAATTCATGCCATTTGCCCCAGAACGCGTCAAACACTTTGCTGCGGTCGGCACGGTTATCGACGCCGCGATAGCGGGTGTAGCCGGACTGGTCCAGCGTCACTTCCTGACCATCGGACAGCGTCACTTTCGGCCACGGCATATCGGCATTCGTCAAAATCGAATACACCGATTGCGCGCTATTGCCAGCCAGTCCGTAGGTCGCAATCAGCGCTTCGCCTTTGGCGTCCAGCGTGTGCGGTACGGCGCGCAGCAGGTTGTCGATCGGATGGCGGAAGATCGCCAGCGCCTTGTCGGCATGCAGGAAGCCATTGATTTTTTTTGCTCCCAGCTGGAGCAGCTCCGGACGAAAGAACGAGCCGCTTTCTTCCAGCCGCGCGCCCAGCACCTCGGCTTGCTGGGTCAGTTCGAGGCCTGCCGTGTTGCCGGTATCTTCGGCATGGAATTCATTGGCATACAAGGCCAGCCGTTCGTAGCGCTTGTCGAGATCGGCACGTAATTCCAGGCACTGGCGAAAGCGTCGCACGTTGTCGCCGAGATGACCGCGGCAATTGGCAAAGGTGTTGATCTGCGTGTCCGCCTTGGCGGCATCAGCCTGCCAGGCAGCGGCCGACGGGTACAGGTCGGCGAGATTCCAGCGCGGATTAAATGCATCGGTGGCGGCGCTGGCGGAACTGGCCGCCAGCAGCAATACGGGCAGGGCAGGAAAAATGCGCAGGATGCGTTGGAACATGATCGGCGACTCCGGAGAAAATGGCAGGAAAGGATGATTGCGGACAACAGCCCGCAGGCGCGCTGTAGCTTAGCAGTTCCCGGCACCCATCGTCCCCGGGTTACACCTGTTAATCTGATGCGCTCGCATCCTCTACCAGATCAGGAACCTACCATGACCACACCCCGCACAGAACCCGCCCGCAACGTCCTTGGCGAACCGCTGGTGCCCTGCTCCTTCGATCCTCTGACCGGATATTTTCGCGATGGCTGCTGCAAGACCAACGATGAGGATGTCGGCACCCACGTGATCTGCGCGGTCATGACCGCCGAATTTCTCGCCTTCAGCAAGGCGCGCGGCAATGACCTGTCGACGCCGCAACCGCAATGGCGTTTTCCCGGACTGAAACCGGGCGACCAGTGGTGCCTGTGCGCGCTGCGCTGGAAAGAGGCCTTCGCGGCCGGTGCCGCACCGCTGGTCGTGCTCGAGAGCACCCATAGCAAAGCGCTCCAGGTCGTCACGTTTGACGAGCTGGAGCGCTTTGCCCATATCGGCACCGACATGGCATGAGCCATGTGATGCCTTGCTGGAAGGCTTACTTACCGACCTGATTGCCGATCACGCCACCAACGGCGGCACCACCGACGGTACCGATGGCGCTGCCGCCGGTCAGGACCGCACCGGCGACACCGCCGATACCGGCACCGGCTGCCGTGTTT
>AEPR01000176.1 GCA_000195205.2 Oxalobacteraceae bacterium IMCC9480
CACGAAAGGCTGTGCCCACCCTACGAACATGTCGCGCGAACTTGATAATCCCGGGGTGCCTGTCCTCTTTAATGCTTGACCTTGCTGTCGCTTGCCAGCACGTCCGTGGCGACAAACAATTGCGCGCAATCGACTTTGTCGAACGCGTAATGCTGTCCGCAAAAATCACAATCGACCGACATCTTGCCCATCTCGGCGAGTGCCGAATTGACCTCTTCTTCGCCTAGCATCTTGAGCATGTTGCCGACCCGGTCGCGGCTGCAGGTGCAGCGGAAACTCGGATGCTGCGGGTCGAAGACGCGGATGGTTTCTTCCCAGAATAGGCGGCGCATCAGCGTCTCGATGTCCGTTTCCAGCAGCTCGGCATTGCGCAGCGTCGAGCCCAGCATCACGCTGCGATCCCAGGTGGCAAGGTCATCATCGACAGGTGCATCGATACCGCCCGTGCTGGGCAGTTTTTGTAGCAGCAGACCGCGCGAGACATTGGCGTCGGCTGCCAGCCACAAGCGTGTATCGAGCTGTTCCGAACGCAGCATGTAGTGCTCGATGACAGTGGCAATCGAATCGCCGTCAAGTGGCACGACGCCCTGGTAGGCTTGCTGGCCGGGCAGCTTGTCTTTCGGGTCGAGCGTGATGACAAAACGGCCCTTGCCGTTCAGGTTCACCAGGTCCGGCAGCATCGATGCTTCGCTGATGACGACGTCGGCATCGAACTTGGCGGTGGCGCGCATGTGCAGGTCGCCATCGCATTCGACCACCAGCAGGCGTACCGGACCATCGCCGTAAATCTGCATGACGATCGCGCCATTGAACTTCAGGTTGGCCGATAGCAGGGCTGCTGCTGCCATCATCTCGCCGAGCAGTGTCTTGACTGCGGGCGGGTAGTCGCGCCGCTGTTGTACCTGTTTCCAGGTGGCAGATAACTCGACCAGTTCGCCGCGCACCGGGGCACCTTCGAACATGAATTTTTGCAGCGTATCGGGGGTCTTGCGATCGCTCATGCCAGCACCTTTTTCAGCGTGGTCTTGAACGATTGCGCGCGCGCCACGTAGCTGGCGGCGCTGCCGCTGAGCTTGATGATTTCGTCGGCGGTCAGGGTGCGTACGGCTTTCGCGGGCGAGCCGATGATCAGTGAATGGTCCGGAAATTCCTTGCCTTCGGTGACCAGTGCACCGGCACCGACCAGGCAATGGCGGCCGATTTTTGCGCCGTTGAGGATGATGGCCTGGATGCCGATCAGCGACCCTTCGCCGATGGTGCAACCATGCAGCATCGCCTGATGGCCGATGGTGACGTTGTCGCCGATGGTCAGCGGATAGCCGATGTCGGTATGGCAGACCGCGCCTTCCTGGACGTTGCTGTTTTCGCCGACGCTGATGAGCTCGTTGTCGCCGCGCAGCGTGACATGGAACCACACGCTGCTGTTGGCGGCGAGGCGTACCTTGCCGATCAGTGTCGCTTCGTCGGTGACGTAGGCCGACGGATCAATTTGCGGCGTGTGCTCGCCGTACTGGTAGATGGCCATGAAAAATATCCTGTCAATGAATGCGATAAAGGCGGCATTTTACTGCCGCCGCAGAATCAGGATGTCGTGCCGGAGCGGTCGCGCTCCAGTTCGCGCAGCACGCGTCGCTGCACCTTGCCGGTGGTGGTCATCGGCAGGGCATCGATGAACTCGATCTCTTTCGGATATTCATACGGTGCCAGCTGCGATTTCACGTGCGCTTGCAGCTCGGCTTTCAGTGCTGCATCAGCCAGCGGATTGCGTGCGACGCTATCGACCAGCACCACGAAGGCCTTGACCAGATTGCCGCGCTCGGCGTCCGGCTTGGGCACCACGGCAGCATTGGCGACGGCCGCGTGCTTGACCAGGCAGTTCTCGATTTCGGATGGCCCGATGCGATAGCCCGCCGCCTTGAACATGTCATCGGCACGGCCCTGGTACCACAGGTAACCATCTTCATCCATCAGTGCCAGGTCGCCGGTACAGCACCAGTCGCCACGAAATTTGTCGGCGGTGGCTTGCGGATTATTCCAGTAGCCGAGGAAGAAAATCGGGTCCGGCATGCCGTGCCGGTCGGTACGGTTGAGCGCGACATCGCCGATGCTGCCGGCCGGTAGTACCTTGCCGTCAGCGTCGACGACCGCGACCCGATGACCGGGATACGGCCGACCCATGCTGCCCGGACGCGCCGGCCATTTGGCGGCGCTGTTGCCGACGATGTAGTTCATTTCGGTCTGGCCGAACATTTCATTGATGGTGACGCCAAGTGCTTTTTGGCCCCAGTGGAACACCGCATCGCCGACCGCTTCGCCGGCGCTCATGATGGCGCGCAGTTTCAGCTTGTAGATTTTGCGCGGTAGCGGGACCGCTTTCATCATCATCTTCAGTGCAGTCGGGAACAGAAAGGTATTGGTGACCGCATGTTTTTCCATCAGCCGGAAGGCGACCTCAGCACTGAAACGGCCCTGGTAGCCAACGATGGCCTGACCAAAATACAGCGTCGGCAGCAGCGCATCCATCAGGCCGCCGGTCCAGGCCCAGTCTGCCGGCGACCAGAACACATCGCCTTTTTTAGGAAACCAGTTTTGCGATGCCACGAAGCCGGTCAGGTTGCCGATCACGGCGGCGTGGGGCAGCAGCGCGCCTTTCGGTGCGCCGGTGGTGCCGCTGGTGTAAATCAGGATGGCCGGATCGGTGGCTAGCGTATCGACAGGTGTAAAGACCGTCGATGCCTCGGCCAGCAATTCGTGCCAGTCAAGGCAATCGGCGTGGTCGCCGTCGACGTAAATGATGTGCTTGAGGGCAGGGCAGTGCGCCCGGGTGGCCAGCAGGTTATCGAGTGCTGCCTGATCGACGATGGCGACGCTGGCGGCGCTGTCCTGCAAGCGGTACTCGAGTGCGTCAGGGCCGAACAGGATGGACATCGGCATGGCCACTGCGCCGAGCTGATAGCAGGCCATGTGCGCGATCGCGGTCTCGGCGCGCTGCGGCAGGATGATGGCCACGCAGTGCTGCTGGCCGACGCCGAGGTAGCGCAGCGCGTTGGACAGGCGATTGGCTTCGTAATGCAATTCCTGATAGGTCAGCGCGCTGTGCTCGCCGGACTCGTCATCGCACAGCAGCGCGATACGTTCGGGGCCCTTGGCCCAGCGCCGGCTGCAGACCTCGGCGATGTTGAAGCGGGTCGGGACATGCCAGACGAAGTCGTCATACAGGCTTTGGTACTGGTCTTGGACGGGGGTCTTGCTGACTGCAGGCATGTGTACTCCGGTATAATTTTGCACGGTCGTTCTATTCGGTCGCTTCGCTTGCAATTTGCTCTACATCTCGCATACAGGAAAACATGAAAGCTTCCCGCTCGGAATTTATCACGGTACGCGGTCTGCGGTACCACATTCGCCATTGGGGCAACCCGGACGCGCCGCTGCTGTTCATGGTGCATGGCTGGATGGATGTCTCGGCGTCGTTCCAGTTTGTCGTCGATCATTTGGAGCGCGACTGGCATGTGATTGCGCCGGATTGGCGCGGCTTCGGTCTGACCGAAAATTCCGGTTCCGACAGCTACTGGTTTGCCGATTACCTTGGGGATCTCGATGCCATCCTGAGCCATTACGCACCGGAGCAAGCGGTCAATTTGCTGGGTCACAGCATGGGTGCCAATGTCGCGACCTTGTATGCCGGTATCCGCCCCGGGCGCGTCGCAAAGCTGATCAATCTCGAAGGCTTCGGCATGCCGGTGACCCATCCCGAGCAGGCCCCGCGCCGCTATGAAAAATGGCTGGAAGAGCTGGCCGTACCAAGTCCGTTGCGACCCTATGCATCGCAGGCCGAGGTCGCGGCCCGCCTGCAAAAAACCAACCCGCGCCTGTCGAATGCACGCGCCGAGTTCCTGTCCGGCCATTGGGCGGCGCAGCAGGACGATGGCAGCTGGCGCATCCTCGGCGACGCCGCCCACAAGCAATCGAGTCCGCTGCTCTATCAGGTCGACGAAGCGATGGCCTGCTGGCAGCGCATCACTGCGCCGGTGCTGTGGGTCGAAGCGGCGCAGACCGATGTCTGGCGCTGGATGGGTCCGAAAGAACAGGCGCGGGTCGAGATCGACCGGCGCATCGCCTTCCTGCCCTCGGTGCAGACCGCGATGATCGATCAGGCCGGGCACATGCTGCATCACGATCAGCCGGAACAGCTGGCGCGGCTGGTGGAGGATTTCCTGCTGTAGCGCGCGGGCGGGCTGCGCGGCGATGCGAAGACCGGCATCACGTTACAATTGGTCTCCCCAATTGTTTGAACTGCGTCGCCCCCGTGCTCAATATTGACCTGCATTGCCATTCCACTTTTTCTGACGGTTTGCTGGCGCCTGCGCAAGTCGCCGCGCGTGCCAAGGCCAACGGTGTCGATGTCTGGGCCCTGACCGATCATGACGAGGTCAGCGGCATTGCCGAGGCGCGTCACGCCGCACAGGCACTCGACCTGCAGTTCATTGCCGGCGTCGAAATCTCGATTACCTGGGCCGGCGAAACCGTTCATATCGTCGGCCTGCAAATCGATGAAACCAATCCCCAACTGGTGCTCGGCCTCGACTCCACCCGGTCGGGGCGCGAGCAACGCGCGCACGAAATGGCAGACCAACTGGCGATGGTAGGCATACCCGATGCGTTCGAGGGTGCCCTCAATTTCGTCGGCAATCCGGACCTGATTTCACGTACTCATTTCGCGCGCTACCTGATCGAAATCGGCGAATGCCGCGACGTGCCGGATGTCTTCAGCAAGTACCTGATCGAAGGCCGGCCGGGCTACGTGCCGCATCGCTGGGCCACGCTGCAGCAAGCGGTCGAGTGGATACGCGGAGCCGGCGGCACGGCAGTAGTTGCCCATCCCGGGCGCTATGATTTCAGCGATCTGCAACTGGGCGCCTTTCTTGACGAGTTCATCAGTTATGGCGGCAGCGCCATCGAAGTCATGACCGGCAGCCACACGGTCGACCAGTACGATACCTTCGCCCGCATGGCCACGCGCTACGGTTTGCGGGCCTCACGCGGATCGGATTTTCATGGTCCCGGCGAGTCGCGTGTCGATCTCGGTGCCTTGCCGCCACTGCCACCATCGGTCACGCCGGTCTGGGCTGATTGGGACCTGCAGCGCAGGTCTTGAAATCCGGGGCCGACGGCCGCATCTGCGCTCCACGTGCCAACCCCACTCTGGAGTCTCTTGTATGAAACGAATTTTCCTGTTCCTGGCCACCAATATTGCGGTGATGCTGGTCTTGTCCATCGTCCTGTCGGTGCTGGGCGTCGATCGCTTCATTACCCAGGCCGGACTGAATTTGCCGATGTTGATGGTGTTCTCGCTGATCGTCGGCTTTGCCGGTTCGATCTTTTCGCTGCTGATCAGCAAGTGGATGGCCAAGCGATCCACCGGTGCGCGGGTCATTGAATCGCCGAGCAATTCAACCGAGCTCTGGCTGATCAGCACCGTCGAGAAACTCGCGCTGCGGGCCGGAATCACGATGCCGGAAGTGGCGATCTACGAAGGCGAAGCCAACGCGTTTGCGACCGGTGCCTTCAAGAATTCAGCGCTGGTGGCGGTCTCGACCGGCTTGCTCGAATCGATGAACAAGGAAGAAATCGAAGCCGTGCTGGCCCACGAAATCGCCCACGTTGCCAATGGCGACATGGTGACGATGATGCTGATTCAGGGTGTCGTGAATACCTTCGTGGTGTTCCTGTCGCGCGTGATCGGCTACGCAGTTGATCGCGCCCTGTCGCGCGGCGACAGCAACAGCGGTCCCGGCATCGGCTACATGGTCACGGTGATCGTGGCGCAAATTGTCCTTGGCATCGGTGCTTCCATCATCGTGGCCTGGTTTTCGCGCCATCGCGAATTCCGTGCCGACGCCGGCTCGGCCAAATTGCTGGGCTCGTCCGAGCCGATGGTGCGCGCACTGCAACGCCTCAGTGGCATGACCCCGAACGCATTGCCGCAGTCGATGGCCTCGATGGGCATCAGTGACAAGCCCGGGTTCATGGAATTGTTTTCGACGCATCCGCCGATGGAGCAGCGCATTGCCGCGCTGCGCGGCCAGCGCTAACCGTTATTTTTTTTGGGGACGGCGGCCGTAGTGGCCGCCGTTTGGTTTGATGAGCCAATTCTTTCAGATTCATGCCGACAATCCGCAGCAACGCCTGATCAATCAGGCCGCGGAAATTATCCATCGCGGCGGCATCGTGGCGATGCCAACGGACTCCAGTTATGCGCTGGTCTGCCATCTCGATGACAAGGATGCCGTGACACGTTTGCGCCGCTTGCGCGGTGTCGATGACAAGCATCTGCTGACCCTGCTATGCCGTGACCTCGCCGAGATCGCGCTGTACGCGAAGGTCGACAACAAGCAATACCGCTTGCTGAAAGCAGCCACGCCAGGGTCGTACACGATGATCCTGGAAGCCACCAAGGAAGTGCCGCGCCGGATCAGCCATCCCTCGCGCAAGACGATTGGTTTGCGGGTGCCGGAGAACAAGATTGCGCTGGCCTTGCTCGAACAGCTCGGCCAGCCACTGCTGGGCACCACGCTGATCCTGCCAGGCGACGAGCATCCGCTCACCGATGCCGAGAGCGTGCGCGAGCGCATCGAAAAGCAGGTCGACCTGATCATCGATGGCGGTGCCTGCAGCCTTGAACCGACCACCGTGGTTGACCTCAGCGGCGACGAGCCGGTGCTGATCCGGGCCGGACGCGGACCGCTGGCGCTGTTCGGTTTCTGATTTGCTAGCTCTGCCCATTCCCCGCCGGTTCTGCTGCATTTCGCAGGACGCCTTGTTCCCTCTGCTAAAATCCGCCCCATGAATGATTTGATCCAGACCGTTGCGGTCTATGCCTTACCTGTGCTGTTCGCCATCACTTTGCATGAGGCAGCCCATGCGTATGCGGCGCGCTATTTTGGCGACAACACCGCCTATGCCCAGGGCCGGATGACGCTCAACCCGATCGTCCACATCGATCCGGTCGGCACTATTCTGGTCCCTATCCTGCTGTACTTTTCGACTGGTGGCGCGTTCCTGTTCGGTTATGCCAAGCCGGTTCCGGTGGAGTTCGGGCGCTTGCGCAATCCGAAGCGCAACATGCGCTGGGTCGCCTTTGCCGGACCGGCATCCAATTTGTTCATGGGATTTGTGTGGGCCATGCTCGGAATTATCATGGCCGCCGTCGGCGTGCAAGAGCCCTTTTTCTACGATATGGTGCAGGCCGGCGTGATGGTCAACCTGGTCGTGTTTGCGTTCAACCTGTTTCCGATTCCTCCGCTTGATGGCGGACGCGTCATGTACAGTCTGCTACCGGACAAGATCGCCAACCAGTACGCCAAGCTCGAGCCGTATGGTTTCTTCATCGTGCTGGGTCTGGCGCTGACCAAAATCCTGTACCCGATCTGGGTGCTGCCGGTGATGGCCCTGGGTCGCGGTTTCCTGACGCTGCTGCTCACTCCTTTCCACTTCCTTTTGAACTGATCGACTATGTATCCTGATCGTGTAGTCTCCGGCATGCGGCCCACTGGTGCGATGCACCTCGGCCATTATCACGGCGCCCTGAAAAACTGGATCCGGCTGCAATCCGAATTGCCCTGCCTGTTTTTTGTCGCTGACTGGCATGCGCTGACCACGCATTACGACGATCCGAGCATCATCGAAACCAGTACCTGGGACATGCTGATCGACTGGCTTGCCGCTGGTGTCGACCCATCGCAATCAACACTGTTCATCCAGTCGCAAGTGCCGGAGCACGCCGAGCTGCACTTGCTGCTGTCGATGGCCACGCCCTTGGGCTGGCTGGAGCGGGTGCCGACTTATAAGGATCAGCAGGAAAAACTCGCTGATCGCGATCTTGCAACCTATGGATTCCTTGGTTACCCGCTGTTGCAGGCCGCCGATGTGCTGATCTATCGCGCCAGCCAGGTGCCGGTCGGTGCCGACCAGGTGCCGCACATCGAAATGATGCGCGAGATTGCACGCCGGTTTAATCATCTGTACGGCAAGGAAAAAGGCTTCGAAGAAAAAGCCCGTGATGCGGTCAAAAAGCTCGGTGGCAAGCGCGCAAAGATCTACGCCGAACTGCGCAAGGCGTATCAGGAGCAGGGCAAAGACGAGGCGCTGCAGCAAGCCAAGGCGATGCTCGACGATACGCAAAACCTCAGCATGATCGACCGCGAGCGCTTGTTCGGTTATCTCGAAGGCAGCGGCAAACTGATTCTGGTCGAGCCACAATGCCGGCTGACCGAATCGTCCCGTCTGCCCGGTCTCGATGGCCTGAAAATGTCCAAGAGCTATGGCAATTCGATCGCGCTGCGCGAAGACAAGGACAGCCTGACCAAAAAGATCCGCACGATGCCGACCGATCCGGCCCGCATACGCCGCACCGATCCGGGCGATCCCGAGAAGTGCCCGGTCTGGCAGCTGCATCAGGTCTATACCGATACCAGCACGCATGAGTGGGTCATGAAGGGTTGCAAGTCGGCAGGCATCGGTTGCCTCGAATGCAAGCAACCGGTCATCGATGCGATCCTGAAAGAGCAGGAACCGATGCGTGAACGCGCGCAGGTCTATCTGGATGATCCGTCACTGGTGCGCGCCATCGTCGCCGATGGCCGCGATACCGCGCGCAAGCTGGCGCAGGAAACCATGCGCGACGTGCGCGATGCGATGGGTTTGTCGTACAGCTGATGCTTCATCAGAGCGATGCGCCATCGGCGTGGGTTCAGCGCTTCGCCGCCCGCATTCCGTCGGGCCGGGTGCTGGACCTTGCCTGCGGCAGCGGGCGTCATGCGCGCTTGCTGGCGCAGGCCGGACACGCCGTTCTGGCTGTGGACCGCAATGCCGAGGCGCTCGCTGCCACGGCAGGCCCGCACATCGACACGGCTTGCATCGATCTGGAAAGCGGTGATGGCGCGGCGCAACTGCTGCAACCGGACAGCTTCGCCGGCATTATCGTCATCAATTATTTGCACCGGCCGTTGTTGCCGATGCTGTTCGCCAGCCTGGTCGATGGCGGCGTACTGATCTACGAAACTTTTGCGCAGGGCAACGGCGCGTTCGGCAAGCCATCCAGTCCGGCTTTTCTGCTGCAACCCGGCGAGTTGCTGGCAGCGGCACTGGCTGCGCAAGTCCATGTGCTGGCTTTCGAAGATGGCTACCGGGCATTGCCTGCCCCGGTCATGCTGCAAAAATTGTGTGCAATTAAATTGTGTAGCGGGATGCCGGCCGAGCTGTTGCGGCTGTCAGAGGATATGTAATCGTTTGTAGGCGCGCGCGCCGACACCTTCCCCTAGCCTCCGGCTATCCGCTACAATTACCCACCTCATTATCTGGCGATTCAATAATCATGATTCAGGGCAGCTTAGTCGCAATCGTTACACCGATGCACACAGATGGCAGTCTCGATTTACCGGGATTGCGCAAGTTGATCGACTGGCATATCGCAGAAGGAACTGACGGCATCGTGATCGTCGGGACCACCGGCGAATCGCCGACCGTCACCGTCGATGAACATTGCGAATTGATCAAGGTCGCGGTCGAGCATACCGACCGGCGCATTCCCATCATCGCCGGCACCGGCGGCAACTCCACCGCCGAAGCGATCGAGCTGACCCGTTACGCCAAGAGCGCCGGCGCCGATGCCTCCCTGCTGGTGGTGCCGTATTACAACCGGCCTACGCAAGAAGGCATGTACCAGCACTTCAAAAAGATCGCCGAATCGGTCGACTTGCCGGCCATCCTGTACAACGTGCCGGGTCGTACCGTGGCAGACATGAGCAACGACACCATCGTGCGCCTGGCTGGCATACCCGGCATTGTCGGCGTCAAGGATGCCACCGGTAACATCGGTCGCGGCATTGATTTGCTGAGATTGCTGCCACCCACGTTTGCGGTGTATTCCGGTGACGATGCAACGGCGATGGCATTGATGCTGTGCGGTGGCAAAGGCAACATTTCGGTCACGGCCAACATTGCGCCGCGCGCCATGCACGAGCTGTGCGTCGCGGCGATCGCCGGCAATCTGGCCGAGGCCATCCGGATCAACAATCGCATGATGCCGCTCAATAACAAGCTGTTTATTGAGCCGAATCCGGTACCGCTGAAATGGGCGATGCAGGAAATCGGCCTGATCGAAGCGGGCATGCGTTTGCCGCTGGTTCCCCTTGCCGCTGAATTCCACGCGGCAGTTCGCGCGGCGATGCGCGAATCGGGCGTACTACAATAAGCCGCTTCGACAAGCGTCCCTGCTCGAAATTTTTTCGACTTCCATCCGACTCTCATACCGTATCGACATGACTCTACGCTCCAACCCTGAAACAGCCCGCAGCCTCCTTCTGGCGGTTGCCCTTACCGGACTGGCTGGCTGCAGTTCGCTCAATACGATCATGGAGCCGGATCGGCTGGATTACAAAAGCGCCAGCAAGGCTTCCACGACCAATCTGGAAGTGCCGCCGGACCTGACCCAATTGCAAAAAGACAGCCGTTATGCGATCCCCGAAAGTAACCGTGGAACCGCAACGGCATCGAGCTATACCGCGCAGACCGGCACGCTACCGGTAGCCACCAGTGCGACGCCGGCAGTGGTTGCGCCGGCAGTCACGCCGGAAGCGCGCGTTGTACGCGACGGTAACGAGCGCTGGCTGGTGGTCAAGCAAAGCCCGGAGGTACTGTGGCCGCAGATCAAGGACTTCTGGCAGGAGTCGGGTTTTCTGATCAACATCGAAAGGCCGGAAGCCGGTGTGATGGAAACCGACTGGGCAGAAAACCGCGCAAAGATTCCGCAAGACTTCTTGCGCAAGACCTTGGGCAAGGTGGTCGATTCGCTGTACTCGACAGGCGAGCGTGACAAGTTCCGCACCCGTCTCGAGCGCGGTGCCGATGGCACGACCGAGGTGTATATCAGTCACCGTGGTGCCGAGGAAGTACTGACCGGTGCCCAAAAAGACGGCACGGTCTGGACACCACGTCCGGCCGATCCCGGCCTCGAAGCCGAATTCCTGTCGCGTCTGATGGCGCGTCTGGGTGTCGAAGAAGTCAAGGCCAAGAGCATAGTCGCGCAAGCCGTGCAACAGCCAAACCGTGCCAAGCTCGGCAAGGATGCGGGCGGTCCTTATGTCGAAGTGGATGAAGGGTTCGATCGCGCCTGGCGTCGGGTTGGTTTGTCGCTGGACCGCGTAGGGTTTACTGTCGAAGATCGCGATCGGGTCCAGGGCATGTATTTCGTACGCTATATCGACCTCGGGCAGGATGCGAAGAGCAAGCCGAACGGCGAAAAAGGCTTCTTCTCACGGCTGTTCAGTAGCTCGGACGACAAGGCCAAGACAGCCCAGAAATACCGCGTCTCGGTCAAACAGCTCGGCACTATCAGCCGGATCACGGTACTCAATGCCGAGGGCAAGCCGGAGATGTCGAGTACGGCCGATCGCATTCTGACCTTGCTCAACGAGCAGCTCAAGTAATCGCCGGATTTGTCTAACTTGCTCCATTGAAGTTTGCCAGTCTGGGCAGCGGCAGCGAAGGTAACGCGCTGCTGATCACCGCAGCTTCCGGCATGACGCGCACCACCGTCATGCTGGACTGCGGTTTTTCCGTCAAGGAGACCGAGCGTCGCATGGCGCGCATCGGCATGGCGGCGGCCGAACTGAGCGCCATCGTCATCACCCACGAACATTCCGATCACGTCAGCGGCGCGCTTAAATTTGCACGCCGCTACCATGTTCCGGTCTGGCTCAGCTACGGGACTTTCCAGGCTGTGCAGGGTGATTGCAAAGGCGTTGACGTCCGGTTCTGCCGTGACGGCATTGCCATCCCGATTGGTGATCTGGAACTCATGCCCTACACCGTGCCGCACGATGCACGGGAGCCTGTGCAGTACGTGGCTAGCGATGGGCGCATGCGACTTGGCGTGCTGACCGATGCCGGGCATTCGACGCCGCATCTGGTGGGTGCGCTGGACGGTTGCGATGCGCTCGTGCTTGAGTGCAATCACGACAAGCTCATGCTGGCGAACTCGGTCTATCCGCCTTCGCTAAAACGTCGCATCGGCGGTGTCTACGGCCATCTTTCCAACGACAGCAGTACGCAAATTCTGGCGGCGCTTGACCGCTCGCGTTTGCGCATGGTGATCGGTGCTCATCTCAGCCAGCAAAACAATACGGCAGCGCTGGCGGCGGCAGCACTGACACGCGGCTTGGAGGGCGATGCCGTGCAAGTCAGCATCGCCTGTCAATCCGATGGCTTTGACTGGATCGACCTGGACTGACGATTCTGCAGACGAAAAAAAACCGACCCGGGGGTCGGTTTTTAGCATCAGCCTAAAATTACTTAGGTGCTGGTGCCATTTCAGCTGGCTTGGCATCTGCGGCAGGAGCGGCAGGAGCATCTGCAGCTGGAGCAGCAGGAGCGGCTGCTTCAGGAGCTGGTGTAGCAGCAGGAGCAGGAGCTGGTGCCTCGACGACTGGAGGAACGACAACGACTTCTTCTTTTTTGCCGCAAGCAGCGAGTGTCAGGGCGAACAGGGAGGCGATCAGCAGTGCTTTTTTCATGGTGTTTCCTTCAATTCAAATGGTTCAAAGTTATGCGATGAATAATTACCGGTAATTATCGCTCTATAGAAATAGCCAACAAAGAATCCGAGCCAACCGCGCAGTGGACGCCAGAAAGGTTTTTTCTAAGCGGCCGATTATAGCGGCTTTTTGTGCGTCACGGCACGGATCCTTTGCTTAATGGTAAGTAACTCTTTGCAACAACGGACCTTACTAAAAAACTAACTAATGAACACCCCGCTAGTACCTATTTGATCACGGTCAACCAGCCTTGCCGGTACCAGTCGTGCAGCGCTTCGGCAACGTCTTGCGACGCCGTTGTGGTCAGTTCGGCTGACAGGACACGGCTGTCTGCCAGCACGCTGAGCAAGGCCTTGTCGGCGGCGTCGACTTCGAAGGATTCGCCGTTAATGAAGATCAGTTCGCCGCGATACAGCATTTGCGTTTTGCGTGACAGCGCGACCCCGCGCTTGCCGGCCAGGGCCATGAATTTGTCTAGTGTCAGCGGACGTTTGGGGCCTTCAAAAAACACGCTGGCTTTCGGCTCGGACAGATATTCGCCAAGGAAGATCGCGATATCGTCTTTCGTGAACTGGACCTTGTTGAGTTCGGTCGATACCTGCGCCAGCATCGCGCTGCTGATTTCGGCAGGACGCGTCGTCGCGGTCAGGGCCGGATCGGCATACCGGCCCGGCAGGTCGATCGAATCCGACATGAAGGTCAGGAAGGCTTCGCCAAGTTCCTGGAAAGACGGCGCGCGAAAGCCGATCGAATAGGTCATGCATTCACCGATGGCAACACCCTCGTGGGCATAGTGCGGTGGCAAATACAGCATGTCGCCGGGTTCGAGATCGAACTCTTCGCTTGGCGCGAAATGCTTGAGGATCTTGAGTGGCACGCCTTGTTGCAGCGTCAGATCGGTTTGTGCACCGATGCGCCAGCGGCGTGTGCCTTGTGCCTGCAGCAGGAAAACATCATACGAATCGAAATGCGGACCGACTCCGCCGTTGTCGCTGGCATAGCTGATCATCAGATCATCAAGACGGGCGTCCGGCACGAAATTGAACTGGCGCAGCAGCGCGTCGGCCGCATCGTCATGCAAATTGACGCCTTGTACCAGCAGCGTCCAGTTCTTTTTGGTGAGGGCGGGCAGGGCGGTTTGCGGGCCGGACTGCATCTCCCACTTCTGTTTGAACTGGGTCACGAGGCGGGATTCGACGTCTTCGCGCGCGGCCATCTCGAAGAGGGCGTCGCGTTCCAGCAAAGGGGCAAAGCCGGGAAGAGCCTGACGGATCACGCACGGTTTTTTGTGCCAGTAATCCTTGAGGAATTGTGCGGGTGTCAGGTCACCCAGGAGTGTGCGTTTTTTCATGGCGGCATTATAGCTGGCGGGGCAAAACGGGTTGTCGCGATTGCGGTTGATTTTGTCGCCGTTGGAGACCCGGCGTGATTCGGGCGGGTATAATTCGGCAGACTCTTAAACGAAAGGATGCATGATGATCATTGCCAAAAATACCGTAGTGACGGTTCATTACACGTTGTCCGATGCTCAGGGCAACCTGATCGAAGAAAGTCGCGATCCAATGGTGTATCTGCACGGTGGTTACGAAAACACCCTGCCAAAAATCGAAGAAGCGCTCGATGGCAAGGACACCGGTTTCGAGACCAACCTGCAAGTCGAACCGGACGATGCCTTTGGCGAATACGATCCTGCCCTGGTCAAGGTCGAGCCACGCGACCGTTTGCCGACGCCACTCGAAGTCGGCATGCAATTCGAAGGCCTGCCTGATGGCGGCGAAGATGATGATTCGGTGATCTTTACCGTGACCGATATCGCTGATGACAAGGTTGTCCTCGATGGCAATCACCCGCTTGCGGGCATGGCATTGCGATTCGCGCTGAAGGTCAGTGAAGTGCGCGCTGCCACCGACGAAGAAATCGTTCACGGTCATGTGCATGGTGACCACGGCCATCATCACGACGAACCGGACGATGAATCAGGCGACCAGTTCCGCAGCCATCCTATTCACTGATCCTGCCGGGACCAGTCAAAGCCGCCGTCACTTGACCGTGACGGCGGCTTTTTTATTGCCGCTGCGATCTGCGCTATCGCTGACGACAAACAGCGCGGGCCCCTCCGGCGTGATGGTCAGGCGGATCCCGCCTGATCCGACAGCCAGGGTGCCGATGTTGTCACGCCAGCGAATGTCGCCGGTTGCGCCGGCACCTTCATGCACCAGCAAGACCTTACCCGGATAGCCTGCTGCGAGCTGTGTCAGCTGGCCGCGCAACTGGGCAAACCCGTCCCTTGGTGGCGGATTCTTTTTCGGCAGCATCAGGTTGCCGTCACAAAACAGTACCAGTGCGGCGAGCTTGCGATGCGTGGCATTGGCGATGAGTCGCTGCAGCCACGCGTGATTGGCAATCTGCCGGTCTTCAAACTCGCTGTTGCGTCCGGCCGCTGCCAGAAAATGATTGTTGTCCGCCGGCAGATTGATGGTCGCGAACTGGATCGCGCCGACTTCCCAATGGGCGTTCTCGGCATAGCTGCGGAACTTGGGGGTGCCGGACTGGCGCAGCAGCGGAATCCTGCTGGCACCGAATGAAAATTCACCCGTAAAAAACAGATCGCGCAAGCGCGTCAGGCGCTCCATCGCGATCGACTGTCCGGCCGTGTTGCGGCACGCCGTCCAGTCCGATCCGGCCAGCGACAGGATCACGCCGTTCTTGGCTGAGTCCAGCAGGATCTTGCGCTCCAGGTAAACCGCATCGCTGCACGCCGCATCGGCTGCCTTGATGCCATTGACGACAACGAAGGCGAGGTTGTCGTCATCGGTGTCGGCGATGGCCCGTTCCAGCGCGTTGTCACCGATCGTTGCGAGGACGGCGATACGGAAGCTGTCGCCGGCGGCTTGCACCGGCGCGATCAGCGCGAAGCCCAGCAGCAGGCCAGTGAGTTGGCATCTCACGGCAGCGCGTTGCCGGCCAGGCGCTTGAGTTCGTACAGCTGTGCCAGCGCATCGCGCGGTGTCAGGCTGTCAGGATCGATCCGGTCCAGCGCATCGCGTAGCAAGTCCGGTTCCGCCGTGGCTGGCAGATCGACAGATGGAGCCACAGCAAATAGGTCAAATTGCGGTGTCGATTGCACCGATTGCGCTTCCAGCAGCGCCAGGTGCTTGCGCGCCGCCCGGATCACCGGCTGCGGCACGCCGGCCAGTTGCGCGACCTGCAAGCCGTAGCTCTGCGATGCCGGCCCTTCCTGAACCGCATGCAGGAACACGATGCGGTCCTTGTGCTCGATGGCCGACAAATGGACGTTGGTCGCGCTGGCGTGCACGTCCGGCAGTTGCGTCAGTTCGAAGTAGTGCGTGGCAAACAGCGTGAAGCTGCGGGTCGTGTCGATCAGATGGCGCGCGATGGCCCATGCCAGCGCGAGTCCATCGAAGGTCGAGGTGCCGCGTCCGACTTCATCCATCAGCACCAGCGATTGCGCGGTGGCGCCATTGAGGATGGCGGCCGACTCGGTCATCTCGACCATGAAAGTGGAACGGCCACCGGCCAGATCATCGGCCGCACCGATGCGCGTGAAGATGCGATCGATCGGCCCGATCGTGGCGCTGGCAGCCGGCACATAACTGCCGACGTAAGCGAGCAGCGTGATCAGGGCGACCTGGCGCATGTAGGTCGATTTACCACCCATGTTCGGACCGGTGATCAGCAGCAGGCGATGCGCGTCGTCGAGCAGGCAATCGTTGGCGATGAAGCGCTCGATCATGTTTTCGACCACCGGATGGCGACCTTGCAGGATGCTGATCGCCGGTTCGGCCACCAGCTGCGGTGCGCACCAATCATGGCGCCTGGCGTGCTCGGCCAGTGCCGCCAGCGTATCGAGCTGTGCCACGGCGTGGGCGATTTCCTGCAGCGTGCCGATGTGCGGTGCCAGGTCCAGCAGCAGCTGTTCGTACAGGATTTTTTCGCGCGACAGGGCGCGGTCCTGGGCCGACAGCGCCTTGTCCTCGAAGGCTTTCAGTTCCGGCGTGATGTAGCGCTCGGCGTTTTTGAGGGTCTGGCGACGGCGGTAATCATCGGGCACCTTGTCGGTCTGACCGTGCGTAACTTCGATGTAAAAGCCATGCACCTTGTTGTACTCGACGCGCAGGTTGGCGATGCCGGTGCGGGCCCGTTCGCGGGTCTCGAGATCGACCAGATACTGGCCGGCGTTTTCCGACAGGCCGCGCAATTCATCGAGCGCCGCATCAAAGCCGCGCGCAATCACGCCGCCATCGCGCACCATGGCCGCCGGTTCGGGCGCGATGGCGCGCTCGATCAGATCCAGGCAAGCGCTTGGCGTGGCCATCGCATCGTGTATCGATTGCAGCAGCGCCACCGGCCCCGTGCGCTGGCAAGCGAGGAGGCTGTCGCGCAGTGCCGGCAATTGCTGCAAGCCGCCTCGTACGCCAGCCAGGTCACGCGGACGGGCCGACAGCAGCGCAATGCGGGTCGTGATGCGTTCGATATCCGGCACCGCACCGAGCGTGCGATGCAGGTCGGCGGCCTGGTCCGAACGGATCAGGGCATCGATCGCCGCGTGACGATTGCGCGCCACCTGCTGGTCGTGTCGGGCGTGATGCAGCCAGTGGCGCAGCAGCCGCGAGCCCATCGTCGTGCGGCAATGGTCCAGCAGCGAAAACAGCGTGGGTGCCGCTGCACTGGCATCCTGTCCGCGTATGGTTTCGGTCAGCTCGAGGTTGCGCCGGGTCGAGGCATCGAGTCCGATGAATTCGTTTTCGTTCTCGACGGTCAGCGTGCGCACATGCTGCAAGCCCTTGCCCTGGGTCGATTGCGCGTACCACAGCAAGGCACCTGCCGCGCCACTGACGGCGCTATGGTCGTCTATCCCATGACCTTGCAACGTTGCCAGGCCGAGCTGTTCGAGTAGCGCCTTGTGGCCGTTGGCCGTATCAAAATGCCAGTGCGGCACAGCCGTGCGCGCGGTCAGCGCGGCGTCATTGAGCCAGTCATCAGTGCCATCGGAAATCAGGATTTCGGCCGGCGCAATACGCTCGATTTCCTGCCTGAGCCGGGTGTCGAGATTTTTGGCATCGCTGACGAACTCCATCATGCGCAGCGCGCCGCTGGCCATCGACAGCCAGGCCAGTCCGACCGTGATGCTCTTGCGCTGGTTGACGATGGACAGCGCCAGCAGGCAGCGTTCGGATTTTTCCGGCAGCAGGTCGGCGTCGCTCAGCGTGCCCGGCGTAATCACCCGCAGCACCTTGCGCTCGACCGGTCCCTTGCTGGTGGCCGGGTCGCCGATCTGTTCGCACAATGCCACCGATTCGCCGAGCCGGACCAGCTTGGCCAGATACTGGTCCGCCGCATGGAAGGGCACGCCGCACATCTTGATCGGCACGCCGTTCGAATTGCCGCGCTGGGTCAGCGTGATACCGAGCAGACGCGCCGCCTTGACCGCATCGTCAAAAAACAATTCGTAAAAATCGCCCATCCGGTAGAACAGCAGGATGGCCGGATGATCGGCTTTCAGACGCAGGTATTGCTGCATCATCGGCGTGTGGTTGTCCTTGGGGATGTCCAGGATTTTTTTGGGATCAACAGCGTTTGATTCGACAGCCATGGGGGATAGGTTCAGTTCAGCGAGATCGTCGGGACGGGCAAGCCGCCGGGCGCAAAAGGATACCAGATGCCCGCGTCCTTCAATTGATTGGCGACCCGGGATTGGTGCGACGCACCTTTGGAAGATGTCAAAAAAATAATGCCACGCCGACTTATCGCCCTATAATCAAGCCGCTTGACAATCACCACTGCGGGATTCTGCATCGTGCCGTCTCACCGTACTGCCGCCTGAAAGATATCCATGACCACCATGATTTTTTACGAGCGCGCCGTCGCACTCAATCGCGAACGCCACCAGAACCTCAAGATCCAGCTGAAGCCGGATCACTTTTCATTTGCCACCAAAACCAATTCAGTGCTGCTCGCCGGCAGCGAGTTTGTCGAAGCGGCGCGGGATTACCCGATCGTGTTTGTCGGCAAGGAAGGCGGACCTTTCACACTGGCAGCCCTGGTGGGCCTCGGTGACAAGGAAAACCTGATGGTGTCCGACGCCGGCAACTGGGAAACCAGCACCTATATCCCTGCCTTCATCCGTCGTTATCCGTTCGTGCTGGCCGGTACCGATGACGCCGAATCGCTGACTGTGTGCGTCGACGAAGCCTACAGTGGCTTGAATGACGATCAGGGCCAGGCGCTGTTTGCCGCCGAGGGCAGTCAAACCGATTACCTCACCAACGTCATCGAATTCCTGCGCCTGTTCCATAGCGAAATGAAGCGTACCAGTCAATTTGCGGCGCGGCTGGCCGAGCTCGGTGTGCTGACTTCGAAGGTCATCACGATAGAACGTGATGGCAAGAAACAGACCCTCGAAGGCTTGTGGGTAGTCGATGAAGCCAAGCTCAATGCGCTTGATGATGCCAGTACGCTGGAGCTGGTGCGCAGCGGTTACATGGGCTGGATTTACGCCCATCTGCTGTCGCTGAGCAATGTAGCCCGACTGGCCAGGCGTCTGGACGCGCGTCGTGCGGATGCACCGGCCATCATGCCGGCGGTGACCAGCGACGTCGTGCATTAAACCGTCCGGCTCAGGCCGCCATCAGCGACGCCGGATGGGCATGGTAAATCGTCACGAACGCACGTCCGTGGCGATCCGTGCCGCCGGCAACATGGCCGACCACCGCGTCGGCCGTGCGCGCGATCAGCGCTGCCATCTCTTTCTCCGGAATCGAAAAATATCGCTGCATCCCCAGCAGCATTGGCTGCACGTCGCGCACCCGCAGACCGGCCGGATACAGGTTGATATCAAACGACACGCGCTGCGTGTCGAGGTCCGTCACATCCACATACCGTAGCGCCGATCGCGGCACCCGGCGCGTCGCCAGCGCGATGATGTCCTCCAGCCCCGTGCGTGCGACATCGTCGGCCAGTGCCAGCGTGTCCGGCAAAGGCGCAGACACGTAGTGCGAGATGGCCCGTTGCTGCGCATCCGCCGGATCCCATTTGTAGCCCACGTAAAGTGGCTGGCGATCACTGTTCCCTTCCGCAAATTCCAGATACATCTTGCAGATGGTTTGCCCGCCATCCGGCTCGAAACCGACATGCAGATACTGCGCTTGCGCCAGCGCCGCACCGAGTGCGGCCCGATACGGCGCTGGTGCCTCCAGCCGGGACGCGAGGTAATCGATATCCGCAGCGGCCATGACAGCGACCGGCAATCCCACCAGAAAACGTCCGCTGATGAGCTGGTCGGCACGCAGCTTGAACGAACGCTCGTAGCCGCTCAACGGCAGGTTGCGCACCAGTTGATAGAAGTGGCGACCCGCGCTATCTCCAGACAGCAGGTCCGGGCCATCCAGAAAAAAGTCGGACCGTTGCCCGTGCAACCGGTGCTGTTCGCACCAGAGCGTGCCGTGCGTGTTTTCATAGGCGAGCACGGCATTGTCAAGTCGGGTGGCGAGTTGCCTGACGGCCGCTTGATGCAGTGCAACAGCGACCCCTTTCTTGTCACGCGCAAAACGCAAAACTACGCGGCGATGCGACCAGTGCACGCCCCAGCGGTCCATATTCATGACGATTTCCTGCAAATGGGATGCAATTATTAGTGGGTATTAAATTTTCTTGAGTGAAATTAAATTTTAGGCAACATTTTTCTTGTGTGGAAGGTCATCGCGTTTCATACTCGCCGCACATTCTCTCCGCACAGTCAGTAGCTAATGATTACCGCTCGACGGTGCAGCTGGTGCACTTGGCAATATCCTCCGGAAAGACCGCTCATTCACTCCGTCACGCGAGAAAAGTACCATGACCCCTAGCACCTTGCCCCAATTGAAGCCGCTCCTCGTTCTTGCCTTGCTGGGTTGCGTCTGTGCCGGACCGGCGTTTGCCGAAAACCTGACCGACATCTATGCGCTCTCGCGCAACAATGACCCCAAGTTTCTGGCGATGCGATCCGAATTCGAAGCGACCGGCTTTGCGGTCAAGGAAGCGCGTGCGGCGCTGCTGCCGAATATCGGTTTCCAGTACGGTCGCACAAACACCTCGCAAAACATCCTCAGCAGCGATAACGCCGTATTCGCCACCGGCAGTGCGTCGTACCCGACCAATGACAAGACGCTGTCGATCACGCAGCCGATTTTCCGGCTGGCATCGTGGCGCAACTGGAAGCAATCCGAATCCACTGAAAAGCAGGCTGCAGCTGCGTACGCCGCTGCCGAGCAAGACCTCATTGTGCGCACCGCCACTGCCTACATGGCAGTGCTTGCGGCCGGCGATGCGCTGGCATTTGCGCGCAGCGAGAACGAATCGATCAAGCGCCAGCTCGACCTGGCAACAACCAAATACACCAGCGGACAGGCCATCAAGGCCAATCTGTACGACGCCCAGGCCCGCAACGCGCTCAAGGAATCCGATGTCATTGCGGCCGGCAACGACCTGGCCGACAAGGTCCAGGCCCTGCGCGAAATGACCGGTGCCGTCACTGCCGACCTGATGCCTCTGCCGGTGGCGATCCGCATGACGTCGCCGGATCCGCTCGACGCTGATGCATGGGTGGTGTCCGCGCTTGAGAAAAACCTGCTGCTGGAAGCGCGCTTGCAAGCCGTCGAGGTGGCACGCCAGGAAATCGCCAAACGCAAGGCCGGCTATTACCCGACCGTCGACCTGGCGATCTCGCGCAATCAGCGCACCACCGGCGGCAGCCTGTTTGGTGGCGGCAGCAGCGTCAATACCAACGATGTCGCCGTGCGCCTGAACATCCCGATTTATGAAGGCGGTGCCACCTCGGCCCAGACCGGACAGGCCGTCAAGCATCTCGACACCGCTTTGCAGGATCTGGAACGGGACAGGCGCCAGGTCGAGCGCCAGACCCGTGCGGCCTATCGCGGCGTGGTCAGCGGCATGGTGCGGGTGCGCGCACTCGACAAGTCAGTGATCGCCTTCGAAAGCGCGCAGCACCTGAAAGAAGAAGGCTACAAGGCAGGCGTCTCGACGCTGCTTGGCGTGCTCGATGCCGAGCGCGATCTGTACGCCGCACGACGGGATGCGGCGCAGTCGCGCTACGACTTCCAGCTCAATGCGCTACGCCTGAAGCAAGCGGCCGGCACGCTCAGCGAAGTCGATCTGGAGCAAGTCGGCAGGGCAGCCGGTAATTAAGGCTACTGCAAGGTAACTGACTGCGCGCAGCCGCTCGACTACGGGCTGCAAGGCAGACGAAAAACGGAATCACGGGAGTTGGCATGGCAACGAAAAATCTGGCAGCACTGACCGGTCGCGTCGCACGTTCACTTCGGCGTTCGGGGGCTCCCCGCCCGTCGATGCCGCGCAAAACGCTGTTCGAAGCACTCGAACAGCGTTTTTTGTTATCAGCCGACCTGGTCGTGCCGCCACCGCCGGTGCAGCAAGCCGTGCTGGACGCGCCATTGCTGATCAACCAGCCCGGACCGCTCGTGTTGTCGATGGCGGTGCAAACCCCGCCGGTCGCGCACGCGGTGCAGGCCACGCTGACCGATGCCAGCGCCGCGCTGCCGGGCGTCACGATTGCGGTCTCCGACTTTGCCGCCTACCTGCAATTGCGTCCGGCCGGCAGCCAGCTGGTCATCGTCGATGCAGCGATCCCGCATGTGGCCACGCTGATCAACGGCGTGCTCGATGCGCTCGCGCCGGGCGCTGCCGATGCCAAGGAACCGGCATCCGCATCGTCAACGCCAGCCACCACAGGTCCGTCTCTGCAAGTGGTGCATCGCGGCGATGTCGATCTGGTCATGCTCGATGCGCGCTTTGATGGCGTCGAACAGATCACCGCCATTCTGGGCGCGTACAAGGATCAGGGTCTCGATGCGGTACAAATCCTGTCGCATGGCGGCAGCGGCAGCTTGCGACTTGGCAGCACCCAGCTCGACGGCAGCAACCTCGAGCAGTACCAGCAATCCATCGCCAGCTGGGGCCGGGCGCTGCACGCCGGCAGCGATATCCTGCTATACGGTTGCGATGTCGGCCAGGGCAGCTACGGCATCAACTTCGTGCAAAGTCTGGCGCGCCTGACCGGTGCCGACGTGGCCGCCTCGACCGACCTGACCGGCAGTGCCGCACTGGGCGGCGACTGGACCCTCGAATACGCCACCGGCACCATCGACACCAGCACGATCCGGCTTGATGCGTATGCGTACGTGCTCGATGCATTGACCGGCACCCCGGGCGACGATGTCATCACCGGCACGCTCGCCAACGACGTGATCACCGGCGGTGGCGGCAGCGATATCTACAAGTTCGCCGATGATTTTGCGCACGACACCGTCACCGGTTCGTCCGGCAGCGACACGCTCGACTTTTCGCTGGTCACGCAGGATTTGCATTTCACGATCAATGGCGGCGGGAGCGTTACCGTCAGCTACGTTACCGGTACGGCCAATACGGTATCGGCCACCGGCATCGAAAACCTCATCGGCGGTATCGGCGTCAATACCTTTACGTTTGCCGGCGCGCTGGCCGGCACCATCACCGGTACGGTTGGCGGTAGGAACGTGCTTGATTACGCCAGCTATGCCGACAACGTGCTCGTCGACCTGGCCGCCGGTAGCGCCACGGCAACCGGCGGTATCAGCAGGATCACCAGGGTCATCGGCACTAGTGTGGCTGCTAAAACCAGCACCCTAGTTGGTGCCAATGAAGCAAACCTGTGGACCATCACGGCAGAGCACAAGGGCGATATTGGCGGCTACCTGACGTTCGACAACATCCAGATCCTGACCGGCGGCACGCAAGCCGACACGATCGATTATTCGGCGTACCAAAGCGCTATCGTGGTTGACCTGTCTGCCGGTACGGGCAGCGGTTTTGCCGGCATCAGCAACTTCGACCACGTCATCGGATCGGCTTTCAACGATCGCATCACCGGCAATGCAGGTGATAACCGGCTTACCGGCGGCGCGGGTACCGACACCATCATCGGCGGCGGCGGCATCGATACGCTGGTCGAATCACGCGACGTCAGTTTTACGCTGACCGATACCGAGCTGTTCGATGGCACGAGCAGAGACACACTGACCGGCATCAGCAACGCCATCCTGACCGGTGGCGCGAGTGCCAACACGCTCGATGCGTCCGGTGCCGCGACCATCAAGGTCACGCTCGATGGTGGCGAAGGTGACGACATCCTGACAGCCGGGGCACGCGGCGCGACCCTGATCGGTGGTCTTGGCAACGACA
The DNA here is from genome assembly GCA_000195205.2 of Oxalobacteraceae bacterium IMCC9480. Lineage (GTDB taxonomy): Bacteria > Pseudomonadota > Gammaproteobacteria > Burkholderiales > Burkholderiaceae_D > Actimicrobium. The sequence continues at coordinate 23,850 of AEPR01000176.1, forward strand.
CCCTGATAGGCGGGGCGGGTGATGACATGCTCACCGGCGGCGGTGGTCGCGATGACATCAACGGTGGCGGCGGTTTCAATACCCTGGTCGACGTGACCGACGGCCGCTTCGTGCTTACCGACACCAGCCTCGACATGGGGCAGGGCGTCAGTTCGGTCCAGACCATCGCGTTGACAGGCACGGTCACCGGCGGCTCGTTCACGCTGGGCTTGAACGGCGAACAGTCAAAGTCAATCGCATATGACGCGACGGCATTGGAAGTACGCACCGCACTCACCGGATTGGCCGCGATCGGCGACAGCGATGTCGTGGTCAAGAAATCTGTTCTGACTGGTGCGTGGACCGTCACGTTCACCGGCAACCTTGCCGGCATCGATGTGGGTCCCTTATCCACGACGTCGACACTGAACGGTGGCGGCAACGTCGCGGTCACGCAAACCGTCGTGGGCGCAGTGGTGTACTCGACGCTCACGAATATCCAGCTTGCCAAACTGTCGGGTAACGAGAGCAATAACCGGATCGACGCTTCCGCCTTCACGCACGCAGTAATCCTCAGTGGTGGCTCCGGCGACGATGTCCTGATTGGCGGTTCGGGCAACGATATCCTCGACGGTGGGTCGGGTAGCGACATCCTGACCGGTGGTGCCGGTGCCGACACCTTGCGGGGTGGCGACGGTGGTGGCATGGATACGCTGGTTGAAACAAGCAACGCCAGCACAATCACCTTGACCAAGGCCGACTTGAACATGGATGGCGAGATCGACACCATCAGCGGCTTCGAGCGCGCAATCCTGACGGGCGGCAGCAATAACAACGAGATCAATGCCAGCCTCTTTTCGGGCGGATCCAGCGATGTCGATGTGAGCGGACTCAATGCGGTCACGCTCGATGGCGGCGCTGGCGATGACAAACTCACCGGCACGTCCGGCGCTGACGTGTTCACCGGCGGCGCTGGTGCCGATGTCATCACCGGTGGCGGCGGCACGGATACCCTGCTCGAGACGCGCGACGCCAACATGGTGCTCACCAACGGCACGCTGGTCATCAGCACCACGACCAGCACCGAAACCGACACCCTGAGCGGCATCACGAACGCCATCCTGCATGGCGGCACCAGTAGCAATACGCTCGACGCTTCGGCATTTACGGGCAATGTCACGCTGTTTAGCGAAGGCGGCGTGGATAGTCTCACCGGTGGCAAGGCCACCAACGTGTTTCATGTCGACTCCCACAACCTTTCGTCCGGTGATCAGGTCGCTGTCCATGACAACGTGGGGGCTACCAACACGGTGTATCTGACGACGTTTACTCCGTTCGGGTTTCTCCTGGCCGAGCAGGATTGGGTAGCGTTCGCGCTGTCAAGGAACAGCACCCAGCTTATTTTCAAGGGCTTTAATGGCGCGACCCAGACCTTCAGCGATGACGTCATTGCCGCCGGAAGAAACCTGTCCTTCGAGTACGACACGATCAATCTCAATGGCCACACGATCGATACCAGCGCCCTTGCCGGGAGCGGCAAGGCTGCAGGCAGCATCACGCTGCGCGGCGAGCATATCAATCTCAATAATGGCAACCTGATTGCCCTCGGCGATTCCGCTGGCGAGAACGGTGATATCCGTATCACTGCGACCGACCTGGCCGACAAGATCACGGGTCTCGGGTTTGCCAATATCGATTTCAATGCTGCCGATATCACGATCACGAATTCGCACATTTTCGGCAAGGACGTCACCTTGCAGGCAACCGCAGCAGCGCAACGCTTTGACGTCGGTGCACCCAATTCCGGCGACAAGGAATTCGACAAGTTGCTGGTGGATACGGCCAATGGTGTGCTGGGAGAACTCTCCAATTTCTCGGTGTTTGCCGGCGTGTCGATGTCGACCGCCAATGCATCGATCAAGATCGATGAAGACAGCACCATCGAGGCCCATAATTTCAAGGCGGAGGCCATCGCAAAGACGATCGCCAGCCCCAGCCCGTTCTATGCTTACGCGCTGGGTGTCTCCGTCGGTATCGTCGACACCAACGCTGTTGTCAGCGTCGCCGGCACCATCAACGCCAGCGGCTCGATTGGTTTGTACACGACCGCTGACAACACCCTCAATGTGCTGGCGAAACCGAGCGAGGGTTCCGGCTACGCCATTGCGGTCGCCATCAGCATCGAGAACTCGGAGTCCACTGCCGAGGCAACCGGTAAGTCGCATCTGCACAGCAAGGGCGACCTGACCATTAAATCGGAAACGATCGATCACAATCGGACGCTAGCGCAATCGATTGCCGGTCTCGACGGCAAGGTGGCGCTCGCTGTCGCCGTCAATGTGTCAGATACCGTGACCAATGCGCGGCTTGATGGCAGCGCGACCGTGAGCGCCGGTGGCGCGATCATGGTCGACGCAGCACGCACCCAGGAAGTCATCACCACGACGCTGATCCCCGGCTTGCGCATCAACAGCTATCTCAGCGGTACCGGTGCCAGCAGTTCTGTCGGCACGCTCTCGACTGGCGATGCGGCCGGTGATGTCAAATCAACCCTGACCAGCATTGGTTCGGCCAAGGCAGATGTGGCTGGTAAAGCCAAGAGTTTTGCCAGTAGCGTCAAAGATTTTTTTACTAAAAAAGCCGACACGCCGGACGATCCAAAAAAGAAGGTCGAGGCACCGCCCACCAACAGTTCTGATATTGGCGGCGCGCTGGCGTTCGTGCTCAATACCAACACGGTGACAGCGCGCATCGGTGATGGCAATGGCAGCATCAACAACGCTAAGGTCAGTGCCGACGGGACGATCGACGTCAAAGCCACAATTGCAATGCGGCCGGATGTCTCGGCCAGCTCATCGATCAAGAATGGCACCACCAAGTCTGAACAAAAAGTCGCCGACCTCGGTGTGTCGCTGGCGGTAGCTGTCGGGATCTATAACAACGTCACCGATGCGCATATCGCCGGCGGCGTTACCGTGGATGCGGGTCAAAAACTCAGTATCAATGCATTGACGGATAGCAAGATCAACCCGTCCTGGGGCGTCGAACTGGTCACGCAGTACAACGCCGACAAGGCCGCAGCCACGTTCGAAAGCAACGCTACCGGCACGAAAGACGTGAAGAATGGCGATACCGTCGACGTCAGTGACGGCCACACGGCCGGTGGCGATGTGGGTGGCCGCTACAAATACAGGCCGCTGGCGTCGCTGTACGAACAAAACCTCAATGTTGTCAACTTCGCTGATTCGGACCAGTGGGAAGACCTCGGTTCGCCGTCGACTGCCGCCGCCAAAAACCTGGTCTCCGGCATCGGTAGCTATCTCAATAGCAACCTGGGGCTGGACAACCACCTGATCGATACCTGGACCAATACGACCGCCGAGGGCCAGGTGAAAGCGGGCGCCATCTCGTTCACGGCGCTGGTGATGAATCACAAGGCAAGCGCCACCATCGAGGACGGCGCAAAAGTAAACCAGACCGCCACGAAGCCCATTGCCACCCGGGACGTCCTGGTGCATGCCGAAAGCATCGTGCAAACGGTCAGCATCGTCGGCAATATCAAGGTACCCGGCGTACCCGGGCTTGGTTCCAGCAAGGACAGGGAAATCAAGCTCCAGCTTGAATCGAACGGCCCCGGCGGCGGTGTCACGCCGGCAGCCGGGGGCACGTCCGTTGGTGCCTCCGCCGGTTTCTATGTCTACAACAATGCCGTCACCGCGCAGATCAAAGACGGTGCCTTGGTGACTGCCAACACGCTTGACGTCACCGCCAATACCAGCGTGTTGGCCATCGTGCTGGGTGCCTCCGGCAGCAGCGGTGGCGCAACCGCCGGCAACGGTGTCCTCGTCATGAACGTGGTCGATAACACCACCATCGCGCAGATCGACAATGGCGCAATCATCGACGTCGCGCAGGCGGTCACCGTCGATGCGCTCGACAAAACCGTGGCGGTCTCGGTCGCCGGCGCGGTCGCCTTCGGAGAAAATACCGGCGTCGGGATTTCGCTGGCAGGCAATGTGGTGGCGCGCGATACGCAAGCCCTGATCGGCGATGACATGAGCGCTGCCATGGCCGTCCCGCTCGGCAGCTTCAGCGCCGGCGGGGCGGTCAATGTCAATGCCACCAACGCGGGTTTCGTCGCCAGCCTTGCGGCGGCCGGTGCCAGTGCATCGAGCAAACCGGCGGTTGAGAAAAAGCCGCCTGCCGGCGGTACCGGCGGCACCGGGAGCTCCGATGGCACAGCGCAAGGCGATGCAGACCTGATCGTATTTCAGGGGCGATGGGGTTCCGTGATGAAGGAACTCAGCGGCAATCTGGACAAGGCCGTGTCCGCCGGCGCTGACATGCCGGACAAACCGGCCGAGGCAAAAGGCAGCACCGCGGTATCCGGCGCGGTCACGCTCAATCTGTTGACCGGCAATGCAAGCGCCTATATGCATCAACTCGGCACGCTGACGGTACAGGACCTGAAGCTCACTGCGCTCGACACGACCCTGATCGCGTCGCTGGCCGGCTCGGCCTCGTTTGCCAAAACCTCGACGCCGGAGAAGGATGCCACCGCTGTCGCCGGCGCGTTCGGCTTCAATTTTTCAAAGAGCACGACCGAAGCTTTCATCGATGGTGTCACCAGCCTGTCGGCGAACACGGTCACGCTCGAGGCAAAACGCAGCGGTTCGATCGTCTCGCTGGCTGCCGGTATCGGCGGGG
>AEPR01000175.1 GCA_000195205.2 Oxalobacteraceae bacterium IMCC9480
GGGCACATGATGCCGTGCCCACCCTACGAACGGCAACATCCTGCGTGCCCCGTTTCTTGTCTCACAATCCCAAATACGCCTTCTTGATCTCGTCGTTATTGAGCAAATCCTTGCCGGTCCCCTGCATCACAATGCGTCCGGTCTGAATCACGTAGCCGTAGTCGGCAATCGCCAGGGCCTTGTGCAGGCTTTGCTCGACCAGCAAGACCGACACCCCCTGCGAATTGACCATCTGAATCGTATCCAGCACCTTGGTCACGAACTTCGGTGCGATGCCCCAGGAGGGTTCGTCTAGCAGCAGCAGTTTCGGCTTGGCCATCAGACCGCGCCCGATCGCCAGCATTTGCTGCTCGCCGCCACTCATCGTGCCGGCCAACTGGCTACGGCGATCTTTCAGGATTGGAAACAGCGAATACATCGTCTCGATCGACTCCCGCACTTCGTGGGCATCCTGACGCGTGTAGGCGCCCAGTTCCAGATTGCGCTGTACCGTCAGCCTGGCAAAAATACGTCTACCCTCAGGTACAAGTGACAGTCCCATCGGCACCCGCAAATGCGCTGGCGTATTTTGGACTTCCCGGTCGTCAAACTTGATCGTGCCTTCGTCCACCAGATTCAATCCGGCGATCGCCCGCAAAGTGGTCGATTTACCGTTGCCATTGCCACCGACCAGCGCCACCAGTTTGCCGCGGCCGACATCAATATCAACTTTGGAAATCGCCAGCACCTTGTCGTAGCTGACCCGCAGATTTCGGACTTGCAGCATTATTCTTCTCCCAGATAGGCAGCAATGACTTGCGGGTTATTCGATATTTCCTGCGGCGTGCCATCGGCGATTTTTTTTCCGTAGTCGAGGACCACAATGGCGTTGGCAATCGGCATGATGCCTTCGAGTACGTGCTCGACGATCAGGCACGAAATACCGCGCTGGCGGATCTTCAGCACCACCTCGACGGTTTCCTTGACCTCGGTCGGATTCAAGCCGGCCATGACTTCATCCATCAGCAATAACCTGGGACCGACCGCCAGCGCGCGCGCCACCGCAAGACGGCGCTGTTCGCTGATCGTCATGCTGCCGGCCGGCTTGTCCTTGAACTTGCCCAGGTTGACGAACTCAAGCAAGTCATTGGCCACCTGCCGCGCGGCACCGACATGCTTGTTTTTGAGGAAGGCACCGACCATCACGTTTTCTTGGGCGCTCATGCTGGTGAAGGTGCGCGCGACCTGGAAAGTGCGGGCAATCCCGGCCAGCGCACACTGCTCCGGCGACAGGCCGGATATTTTTTCGTCGTTCAGATAAATCTCTCCCGAGGTCGGCGGAAAGTAGCCGGCGATGCAATTGAACATCGTGGTCTTGCCCGCACCATTCGGACCGATCAGGCCAACGATTTCGCCGGCTCCGAGCGAGAACGACACATCCTGATTGGCGGTGATGCCACCGAATTTTTTGGTGACATTTCTGACGCTGAGCAAGCTCATTGGTGTTCTCCCCGTGCTACCTGTGATTGCACTGCCTGGCGTCGTGCCATCCAGCTCTTGAACCAGCCGATTACGCCGTTCGGGTAGTAGACCGCCACCACGATAATCAGCGCGGCATAAATAATCAGATCGGTACCGCGCCCGGTTCCACCGAACAGCGCGCGCGTACCTTCATCGATCAAGGTCAGGATGCCGGCACCGAGTACGGGACCGAACAGCGTGCCGATTCCGCCGAGGATGGAGACCAGTGCCATCTTGATCGACAGGCCGGTACCGAGCACCGAAGCGGGATCGATATAGAGCTCTTTCTGTGCATAGAAGCTGCCGCCAAGTGCGGTAAAAAAACTGCTGACCGCGAAGGCAATGAGCTTGTATTTGCGCAAGTTGACGCCGAGGCTGCGGGCGGCATCCGGTTCATCCTTGATGGCGCGGAAGTAGTAGCCGAAATAACTGCGTTCTATCATCAGGTTCGCCAGCAAGGTCAGCACCAGCAATCCCAATGCGATGTAGTAATACGGCACCTTCGAGGCAAACACGAACACGTCCCAGCCTTGCCGGTCCATCGGGATGGTCAGGCCGACGGCACCGCCGGCAAATTCCCAGTTCGTAAAGATGATCTGGATGATCTCGGCCACGGCGATGGTGGCCATCGCAAAGTAGGGGCTTTTGAGGCGGAAACACGACCAGCCGATGACGATGCTGATGAGTGCTGCGACGACTCCGCCGGCAATCATCGCCAGCCACGGATTGAGCCCGAACTGGGCAAACAGCAAGGTCGACGTATAAGCGCCGATACCATAAAACGCCGCCTGGCCAAGCGACACCTGCCCGGCGTACCCGCCAACAATATTCCAGGCCACACCCATCTGCGCCGCCATCAGGATCAGGATCGCAATGTTCTGGTGTGACGGGCTGTCGACAAACTGCGGTACGAACACAGCGATGACCAGTAGCGCCAGCATCAGCGCATAGCCGATGCCGGCGGTCTTGCGCGGTAGCGATTGCGGCGGCTCCACCGGTTGGGAAATGACAGCGTTATTACTCATGACAGTCCTCTCGAAGACGATAAAAATTCACGCTTTGCCCATCAGGCCTTGCGGGCGAAACATCAGGACGGCCAGGAAGAGCACCAGGACGATAGCCAGTTTGTATTGCGGTCCGAGCAGGAAGCCGCCCATCACTTCGATCACGCCCACCAGAATGCCGGCCACCAGCGCACCGACGATGCTGCCGAAACCGCCCAGATTGACCACCACGAAAGCGATGAGGATGAAGTTCGCGCCGACGTCCGGAAAAATCGGAAAAAATGTCGACAGCAAGCCACCCGCCACGCCCGCGCAGGCCGCACCGATCCCCCAGGCCAGCGCAAACATTTTTTGGGAATCGATGCCCATCAGCCGGGCCGCCTCTTTGTCGGCAGCAGTCGCTTCCAGCGCGGCACCGAGCCGGGTTTTAGTGATGAACAGGTACACGCCAACCGTGACCAGAATGGCACCCACGCCGGCGGTCAGTTGTGGTGTACCGACCTGAATCCCGGCGAGCGAAAAGTGTCCGCTGACCATCGATTTTTCGATGGTGCGGAAATCCGGTTTCCAGAGAAACTGGGCGATTCCGCGAAACAGCAGCATCAAACCGAAGGTCGTGAATATTTGCGAGACCATCGGTGCGTTCGTGATCTTGCTGATCACGAGTTTGTAGACCACGACACCGAGCGCAAACAGGAACAGTGCCGTCAATGGCAACGTGAACATCGGATCGAGTGCGTAGAGCGAGTACATCCAGAAGCTCGAATACATACCGAACATCAGGAATTCCCCATGCGAGAAGTTGATGATGTCCATCACCCCGAAAATCATGGTCAGGCCAATTGCCACCAGTGCGTAGATCAGGCCGATGAGCAGGCCCGACACCAGCGTCTGTACAAGTATTTCAGACATACCTTCCCCTTCGATGCTGCCAGTTAAAAAATCATTGCCGTCAAAAAAAGATCCCGTCGACCAACAGGCGGACGGGATCGCTCATCACATTATTTGCGCTGGTCCCACTTCGGCATAGGCCAGACAACTTCACGCGTGGCCAGCTCGAACGGCCAGACCGTGTGGTACTTGCCGTCGATGATCTGGACCAGAATGCCGGAGCCGTACATGTTCTGGCCCTTGTCATCGAACTTGATGCCTTTCCACGGCATGATGATTTTGTTGCCCGGGATATCGGTTTCGGTGAGGGCCTTGCGTATGGCTTCCGGCTCGGTCGAACCGGCGCGGTTAATCGCATCGGCCAGTGTCATCAGACCGGTGAAGGTGCGTGAGGAATTGCCGGTGAAGTTGATTTTGTTACGCTCGAAAAACAGGTCGTTGACTTGCTTGATCAAGGGATTGTTCTTGGCCAGATCGAGTGCCCAGACATCGCGTGTAATCACGTAATCCGCATCCTTGCCCAAAGTGCGGATGAACTCGGTATCGGTAAATCCGGCATTGTTTGCGAGGATCATGTCCGGTGAGAACCCCAGTTCCTTGTAGGTTTTCATCGCCATGATGGCGTCGCCGAGATACGACGATTGCATCACCACCTGCGGCGCAGCGGCCTTGAGCAATTGCACTTCCGAGGTCAGTTGCGTGCCCTTGGCCGGATAGGAAATTGTCTTGGCAAGGTCATAGCCCTTTTCGCCGGCCAGCTTCACTTCGAGCTTGGTGGTTTCATTGCCCCACAAGGTGTTTTCATTGAATGCTGCGAGCTTCTTGACCTTGATGCCTTTTTTGGCCTCCAGCTCCTTGAAGAATTCAAAGAAGTTCTGCACGAACAGATCATCGTGCGCGGTGGTCCTGAAGAACCACTTGAAGTTACGCTGCGTCAGTGATGCCGATGAGGATTCGGGATTCACGAAAGGGATCTTGTAGCGCTCTGCGACCTGGCTCGATGTCACAGTGACGTTGCTCGAATACGAGCCGACAAGGGCCACGACTTTTTCCTGCGTGATCAGGCGTTCGGCCTCGGTCGCGCCAACCTGTGGATTACCCTGATGGTCGGCGAACACCAGCTTGATCTTTGCCCCCTTGAGGTTGGGCAACCCGCCACCGGCAGAAAACGGCAGTCCGGGAACCGACTTGGCGCCGTTGTTGATGATGTCGGCCGCCAGTTCCAGCGCGCTTTTCATTTCGGCACCGGAGGAGGCCGCTGCCCCGGTGAGCGGATAGATGACGCCGATCTTGATTTCCTGCTGGGCGTAGGCCGATACACTGATCGCCATCGCCGCTCCCGCCTGCACAAGGCGAATGCACATGGTTTTGATAGACATGGTGAGATGCTCCTATTTGTAGTACTGCTAACTAGATAGTCCCGTCATGAACATGAGCAGGATGGATTCGATGCAACAGCAAACCAGCCAGGTCGGAAAAGTCCATCGACGTACCGTCTGTGTGAACGATACGCACGGCCTTTTTCTGTGAAAAAAATCGGGACGAACGCTTGTGGCGAAGGTGGCCCGTCAATTTCATCCATCCCGGCAGCACAACTTGCGACTGTTTATCTGACGTCTGCGGCTACTTCCTGCAGATGAACCCAGCGCAAAAAAATGGAGCCGATACCGCTATTCTTATTTGGAAAATGTTTTACCGACGAATTATCGATAAATTATATTACCATTCAATGACAACACAACTACAATATTACAAAATATTCAAAAGCAAAACTGCGACAATATCTTCACTTTTCAGGAAGGGAAATACGTGATGAATCACACCGAAAGTACAGCTGACACCCAAGACCAACGATGGCAATTCTGGATAGACCGCGGCGGCACCTTTACCGACATCGTCGCCAGACAGCCCGATGGCAAGCTACTGACCCACAAACTTCTATCCGAAAATCCGGAGCAATATCCTGATGCGGCCGTTGCCGGCATCAAGCTGCTATTAGGAATTCCAGCGGATGCGGTAATTTCGCCACAAGTTGTTGACGCAGTAAAAATGGGGACTACCGTCGCGACCAATGCCCTGCTTGAACGCAAGGGCGATCCGACCGCACTGCTAATCACGCGCGGTTTCCGGGATGCGCTGCGGATTGCGTACCAGAACCGTCCCCGCCTGTTCGACCGGCATATCGTGCTGCCGGAACTGCTGTATCAGCAGGTCATCGAAATCGACGAACGCATCAGCGCCCACGGCGACGTGATCACCCCGCTCGATACGGCCCGCGCGCAACGCGATCTGCAGCAATTGTTCGCCAGCGGCATCCGCTCGGTCGCCATCGTGCTGATGCATGGTTATCGCTACACGCAACATGAAGCCACGCTGGCCACGCTGGCCGCAGCGGCCGGCTTCACGCAAATCTCGGTATCGCATCAGGTCAGTCCACTGATGAAACTGATCTCGCGCGGCGACACCACCGTCGTCGATGCCTACCTGTCGCCCATCCTGCGGCGCTACGTCGACCAGGTCGCCGGCCAGATGAATGGCGTGCGACTGCTGTTCATGCAAAGCAATGGCGGGCTGACCGATGCCCATCGCTTCCAGGGCAAGGACTCCATCCTGTCCGGTCCGGCAGGCGGCATCGTTGGCATGGCCGGCACAGCAAAAACAGCCGGGTTCGACAAAATCATCGGCTTCGACATGGGCGGCACCTCGACCGATGTCTCGCACTACGCCGGCGAGTTCGAACGCGAATTCGAAACCCAAGTGGCTGGTGTGCGCATGCGGGCACCGATGATGAGCATCCATACGGTCGCTGCAGGCGGCGGTTCTATCCTGCATTTCGACGGGTCACGCTATCGGGTCGGTCCCGACAGCGCGGGCGCCAATCCGGGACCGGCCAGTTACCGGCGTGGCGGTCCGCTGGCAGTCACCGACTGCAATGTGATGACCGGCAAGATCCAGCCGGATTATTTTCCGGCCGTCTTCGGCCCGCAAGCTAATGCCGCGCTCGACCATGCCGCCGTGGTCCGTAAATTCACCGAGATGGCCGAGCTCATTTCGAGCCAGACCGGCAATCGCCGCACCCCCGAAGAAGTCGCCGAAGGATTCATCGACATTGCCGTCGGCAACATGGCCAATGCGATCAAATTCATTTCGGTCCAGCGCGGCCATGACGTCACCGGCTACACGTTGAGCACCTTCGGTGGTGCCGGTGGCCAGCATGCCTGTCTGGTAGCCGATGCGCTCGGCATGACGCGTGTCTTTGCCCATCCGTTTGCCGGCGTGCTGTCGGCCTATGGCATGGGATTGGCCGATCAGACCGCGATGCGTGAACAGGCGATGGAACTGCCGCTCTCGGCCTCCATCGTCGATACCGTCGAAGCAAAACTGCATCTGCTGGCGCAATCGGGCCGCGACGACTTGCTGGCACAAGGGGTCGCACCGGAACGGATTCAGGTCGTCGAGCGGGTGCACTTGCGCTATGACGGTACCGATTCGGTCATCGTCGTGCCGTATGCCGACGTCGCGCAGATGGTGGCGCAATTCGAAGCCGCCTATAAAAAACGCTACTCGTTCCTGATGCCTGACAAGCAGCTGGTCATCGAAGCGATTTCTGTCGAGGCCATCGGCAAATCGCAGGACAGCGTCGAACTGGTCGAGCAATTGCCGGCACGCGCCGGCCAGTTGCAGGCGCGCGAAACGGTAAGGGTCTTTTCAGGCGGGCAATGGCATGAAACCGGCTTGTACCTGCGCGAAGACATGCGTCCCGGCGACCTGATCCCGGGGCCGGCCATCATCGCTGAAAAAAACGCCACCAACATCGTCGAGCCCGGCTGGGTCGCTGAAGTCACGGCACTCAATCATCTGGTCATGAATCGCGTACAAGCGCGCGTCCAGCGCAAGGCCATTGGCACCAGTGCCGATCCGGTCATGCTCGAGGTATTCAACAACCTGTTCATGAGCATTGCCGAACAGATGGGATTGCGCCTTCAGAACACCGCGTTCTCGGTCAACATCAAGGAGCGGCTGGACTTTTCGTGTGCGCTGTTCGATGCCGATGGCAACCTGATCGCGAACGCACCGCACATACCGGTCCACCTCGGTTCGATGGGCGAAAGCATCAAGACCATCATGCAGGAGAACGCCGGCAGGATGCGCCAGGGCGATGTCTTCATGCTCAACGATCCGTACCACGGCGGCACGCATTTGCCCGATATCACGGTGATCACGCCGGCCTTCGATGCGAGCGGCGAGCGCATCCTGTTCTATGTCGGCTCGCGCGGCCACCATGCCGATATCGGCGGTATCACGCCGGGATCGATGCCGGCCGACAGCAAGGTGGTCGAGGAAGAAGGCGTGCTGATCAACAACTTCCAGCTGGTGCGCGACGGCCGCTTCCTCGAAGCCGAAACTACCGCCTTGCTCGGCTCCGGTCGCTATCCTGCACGCAATATCCCGCAGAACATCGCCGATCTGCAAGCCCAGATCGCCGCCAACCAGAAAGGTGTGGACGAGTTATTGAAGATGGTCGAGCACTTCGGCCTCGGCGTCGTGCAAGCCTATATGCAGCATGTGCAGGACAATGCCGAGGAAGCCGTGCGGCGCGTCATCACATCACTCAAGGATTCGCACTACACGTACCGGCTCGACAACGGCGCGCTGATCAAGGTCGCGATCCGCGTCAACCAGGCCACGCGCAGCGCCGACATCGATTTCACGGGCACCTCGCCGCAACTCGACAACAACTTCAACGCGCCCAGTGCCATCTGCATGGCGGCCGTGCTGTACGTATTCCGCACCCTGACCGATGATGAAATCCCGCTCAATGCCGGCTGCCTGAAACCGCTCAACGTCATCATTCCGCCCGGCTCGATGCTCAACCCGCATTACCCGGCAGCGGTCGTATCGGGCAATGTCGAAACCTCCAGCTGTATCACCAATGCGTTGTACGGCGCGCTCGGCGTGCTGGCCTCGTCACCGGGAACGATGAACAACTTCACCTTCGGCAATGACGAGCACCAGTACTACGAAACCATCGCCGGCGGCTCGGGTGCCGGCAATGGTTTCGATGGCACTGATGTGGTCCAGACCCACATGACCAATTCGCGCCTGACTGATCCGGAGATCCTCGAATGGCGCTATCCGGTGCGACTCGACAGCTATGAAATCCGCCCGCATTCGGGTGGTACCGGCAAATGGCATGGCGGCAATGGCGGCACCCGCAAGATCCGTTTTCTGGAAAAAATGAGTGCCTCCATCCTGTCGAATAACCGGATAGTCGCCCCCTTCGGCATGGCCGGAGGCGGCGATGGTGAATGCGGCAGGAACACCGTTCAGCGCCATGATGGCAGCATCGAGGAGCTGGGCTTTGTGGCCAGTACCGAGATGGAACCCGGTGACGTATTCATCATTGAAACTCCGGGTGGTGGCGGGTTTGGCGAGGCCAGCTGAGCGGCACCATCGATTAAAAAGCCGCTCATCCTTGGCAAGGACGAGCGGCTTTTTTAAGTGGACCCGGACTTGGTTCGTAGGGTGGGCACAGGGTCATCGTGCC
>AEPR01000174.1 GCA_000195205.2 Oxalobacteraceae bacterium IMCC9480
TAGTCAAAAAGGTAGTCAGCCGCCACGGCGGCGACATCTGGCTCGATTCAGTTGCAAATGGTGGTAGCACTTTTTATTTCACGCTGCCGTGTTTCACCGGCAATAGGATGAAGAAGGGCAGGATACTTTTATGAGCCGGTCTCAGCATGTGTTGGTTATCGACGCAAACAACGGCGACTTCGAAACCGCAAGCGATACGATACAGCTGACTGGTGTGACCAACGAGGTACGACGGGCCTATTCTGGCACTGCCTGCCCCGGCGAAATGCGGGATTGCCTGCAGAATCAAACCGGCCTTCCAGCCCTTGTGCTGCTAGATCTGCATACGCATAACGACGATGACCGTTCAGCTGTGATGCACCTGAAGTCTGATGGTAATCGGCACACAGCGCCAATAGTCGTGATTAGCGGGTCTCTAAGCGCGCGAAGCACGAATTTCTCCTACCAGCAGGAGTTCACTGCACAGCAGATGAAATCGCCAGACCATGTTTCGTACCTGCAAACGTTGAGAACGATCGTCATCTGGTGGTTGACGATGGCTTTACTTCTTACCGGACGGGAGCACAAACAGTGAGCAGCAACGCCTGTCGCATTCTGATAATCGACGACAGCGCTGACGACCGCGCCAATCTGCGGCAGATGCTGCTCCGCGGGTCGGAGCGGCGTTATCGATTTACCGATGCCGAACTCGGCTTGAAAGGATTGAAGTTGATCGCCGATGCGCGACGTGCGGAGCCCGACAAGCTGCCGTTTGATTGCATCCTGCTCGACTTTAATCTGCCCGATATCGATGCGCAGAGGGTGCTTTTGGAGCTTTGCGCTGGAAGTACGCTACCTCCTTGCCCGGTAGTGGTCATCACTGGCTGGAACAGCCTGGACAGCGCTGTCGGCGTGAAACTTTTGCGTGCGGGGGCTCAAGACTATATTGGTAAGAGCTGGACCACCCCGGAGAGCATCACGCGCGCAATTGAAAACGCGATAGAGCGCTTCGATTTGATGACGCAGCTAGGTGTCGAGGTGCGTGCCCTGAGCGAATCGGAGGAGCGCTATCGCAATCTGTTTGATTCAATCAGCGATTGCATGTGTGTACTGGAAAAAATCGAGAATCAAGCGGGCGCGGCATTGGACTTCCGCTGCGTGGCAATAAATCCAGCTTTTGCTGCAAATTACGGTGTATCCAAGGTGGTGGGAAAAACCTTGCGGCAGATACTGCCGAACGATTCCGAAGACTGCTTCAACATCTATGACCGGGTTTGGTCGACTGGCTTTCCTGCTCACTTCGAAAGCACCGTAGCCTCAGAGTCGCGAGATATTGAGGTGCGCGCGTTCAACATCGGTGAGCCGAGCGCTAAAAAGCTTGTTGTAATCCGCAATGACATCACGCAGCGGAAAGAGTCAGAGAGAAAACTATTGACGCTAGCGCAGACACTGCGTAGCCAGGATAGTCGTAAAGATGAATTTCTGGCCATGCTGGCACATGAATTACGTAATCCACTGGCACCGATCGCTATGGCTGCCCAAGTGTTGCAGCGACCGGGCGTTGATCCAGCAACGCTGCGTGAAATGAGTGCGATCATATCCCGGCAAGTCGAACACATGACTTTCCTAGTGGATGATTTGCTCGATGTATCGCGCATCAACAAAGGCTTGATCACGCTGGATCAAGAAGTGCTTAATCTCAAAAGCATTGTGGCAAACGCTATCGAGCAGGTGCGCTCATTGATAGATAAAAAGAAACACAACCTCTCCATTCATATGACTGGCAATACGGTGTATGTCGTTGGTGATGTGGTTAGGCTAATTCAGATCTTTGCGAATATTTTTACGAATGCCGCCAAATACACGCCGGAAAACGGTGAAATTAGCGTTGATCTCTCCATCGACGGAAACAATGTCTGTGTGACAGTGCGCGATAACGGCGTCGGTATGAGCGAGAGCCTGCTGCCCCATGTATTTGATATTTTTACGCAGGCCCATCGAACGTCAGACCGAATGGACGGCGGTTTGGGGCTTGGGCTTGTCGCTAGTGAAACGTCTGATTGGTTTAATGGACGGCACAGTAACAGCACACAGCGATGGCCCATTTATGGGAAGCAAGTTTGTGGTGACGCTTCCCACATTTGAATATGGGCCAGTGGCAACGACCACGGCAGTGGCTGAAGCGACTGGTAACACAGGCCTTAAACATATCGTATTGGTGGATGACAACATTGATGCAGCGACTACATTGGCAATGTTGCTAGAGTTGGAAGGTCACACCGTTTCAGTGTGCTATGCAGGTGAACAAGCCCTTGCCCTTGCATTTGCTGGTACGCCCA
>AEPR01000173.1 GCA_000195205.2 Oxalobacteraceae bacterium IMCC9480
TTTTCAGGTAAGCGTGTTCCTGCTCGTCGTTCAGACGACCGCGTAATTTGGCCAGTGTCAGGGTCAGCAGGAATAGCGCGGTCAGTTGCGTCGTGAAGGCCTTGGTCGAGGCGACACCGATCTCGGTGCCGGCGCGGGTCAGGTACGCTAGTTCGGTTTCGCGCACCATCGCCGAGGTGCCGACATTGCAGATCGCCAGCGAGTGCCGGTGGCCGAGTTCTTTTGCATACTTGAGCGCGGCCAGCGTGTCGGCGGTTTCACCGGATTGCGAGATCACGACGATCAGCGCATTCGGATTGACGGCCGGTGTGCGGTAGCGGTATTCGCTGGCGATCTCGACTTGGGTTGGCAGGCCGGTCAGGGCTTCGAGCCAGTAGCGCGCCGTCATGCCGGAATACAGGCTTGTGCCGCAGGCCAGGATCTGGATCGCATCAATGTCCTTGAAGACGGCACCGGCGCTCGCGCCGAACAGCTCCGGCACGAAGCCTTGCACACCTTCGAGCGTGTCGGTGATGGCGCGCGGCTGCTCGAAAATTTCTTTTTGCATGTAGTGCCGGTACGGACCGAGGTCGATGTCGCCGGCATAGGCGCTGACCGTATGGATCACGCGTTCGACCGGCTGGTCGTTCTTGTCGGTGATGTGCACGCTGCCACGCTGCAGGTCGACTACGTCGCCTTCTTCGAGGTACAGGATCTGGTCGGTCGAGCCGGACAGCGCCATCGCATCCGAGGCCAGGAAATTTTCGCCTTCGCCGATACCGACGATCAGCGGGCAGCCGAAACGGGCACCGACGACGCGGTGCGGTTCGTCTCTGCAGAAGGCGGCAATGGCGTAGGCACCAGTGAGGCGCTTGACCGCGCGTTGCATGGTGCGGAACAGGTCGCCGTCGTACAGGTGGTTGACCAGGTGGGCCACGACTTCGGTATCGGTTTGCGATTCGAACACGTAACCCAGCACTTTCAGTTCGGTGCGGATTTCTTCGTAGTTTTCGATGATGCCGTTATGGACCAGCGCGATGCGGTGGACGCCATCGGCATCCGGTGAAAAATGCGGATGCGCGTTGAAGGTGACCGGTGCGCCATGCGTGGCCCAGCGCGTGTGCGAAATGCCGGTACTGCCTTGCAGGCCGGATCCGGCGATCTGGGTTTCGAGTTCGGCGACGCGCGCGGTACTGCGGGCGCGCTGGAGGCCGTCGTTGAAGACGGCCACGCCGCAGGAGTCATAGCCGCGGTATTCGAGGCGCTTGAGGCCTTGCAGCAGGACGGGAATGATGTTGCGTGTGGAGACTGCGCCGACGATACCGCACATGGAGTATTTCCTTATTTTTTTTGCTTGATAGGCCGTTGCCAGCCGTCGATGGTGAGTTGTTTGCTGCGCGACAGGGTGAGCTTGCCGGGCGGGGCGTTCTTGGTCAGGGTCGTGCCGGCGCCTATCGTGGCACCCGCGCCGACGGTGACCGGGGCGACTAACTGGGTATCGCTGCCGATGAAGGCATCATCCTCGATGACCGTGCGGTATTTGTTGACGCCGTCATAGTTGCAGGTGATGGTGCCGGCCCCGACATTGACGCGCTGGCCGATGGTGGCATCGCCGATGTAGGCCAGGTGGTTGGCCTTGCTGCCGCTGCCGAGCTGGCTGTTCTTGATCTCGACGAAATTGCCGACATGGACCGCGTCGGCCAGTTCGGCACCCGGGCGCAAGCGGGCGTACGGACCGATCATTGCGGCGGCACCAACGACTGCCTCGTCGATGTGGCAGAACGGCTTGATCTGTGCACCATCGCCGATGCGGGCGTTGCTGATGACGCAGTGCGCGCCTATGCGCACGTTGTCGGCCAGCGTGACCGTGCCTTCAAAAACACAGCCGACGTCGATGCTGACATCGCGGCCGCAAGTAAGCGTACCGCGCACGTCGATGCGGGACGGATCGGCCAGCGTGACGCCCTGTTCCATCAAGCGCTGCGCGACGTTGCGCTGGTGCACCCGTTCGAGTTCGGCCAGTTGGACCTTGCTGTTGACGCCCAGGGTTTCCCACACCGCACCGGGCTGTGCCGACTGTACTGGCATGCCTTCGGCCACCGCACAGGCGACGATGTCGGTCAGGTAGTACTCGCCCTGGGCATTGTCGTTCGACAGGCTCGCTAGCCAGCGTTTGAGGGCGGCGGTAGGAGCGATCAGGATGCCGGTGTTGACTTCGGTAATCGCCAGTTCGGCGGCACTGGCATCTTTCTGTTCGACGATGCGGACGATGCGACCCTGTTCGCGCACGATGCGGCCATAGCCGGTCGGATCAGTCATGGTGATGGTGAGAATGCCGAGCGCGTCGGTGCCGGCGCAGGCCAGCAGTTTTTGCAGCGAGTCGGTGGTGGTCAGGGGCACGTCGCCGTACAACACCAGTGTCGGGGTACACTCGTCGAGCAATGGCATGGCCTGCATCACCGCGTGGCCGGTGCCGAGTTGCGGCTCCTGGCGCGCGAAGACGATGTCGTCAGCGTTGAAAGCGGCGGGGACTGCATCACCGCCATGACCATAAATGATGCACAGGCGGGTCGGCGACAGCGACCGGGCGGTGCCGACCACATGTGCCAGCAGGGATGTTCCAGCCAGCGGGTGCAACACTTTCGGCAAGGCCGATTGCATGCGTTTGCCCATGCCGGCAGCCAGGATGACAACGTTCATAGGTACCCGTTTGAAAAAAGTACAAAATCTTAACATGTGCACCGCGCGCTCCCTGGCCAAAAAAGGCGCGCTGCTCGTACTCGTGGTGGTACTGGCCGGATGCAGTGCATTGCGGCTGTCTTATAGCAATGGCGAAACCTTGTCGTACTGGTGGCTCAATACCTATGTCGGGTTTGATCAGACCCAGCGCGCGCAAGTGCGTACCCAGCTCGATAACCTGTTTTCGTGGCATCGGAGGACCCAGTTGCCCGACTATGCGCAACTGATGGGAGCCGGTCAGCGCCGCTTGCAGGATACCGCGACCGTGACGCCGGAGATCGTGCGCAGTGACTATGACGGCTTGAAAAAGCGTGTCGTTGTCATGCTCGATCAGGCGTTGCCGGCCTTGGCCGATCTGGCCTTGTCATTGAGTCCGGAGCAGATCGACCGGATCGAAAACAAGCTGGTCGACAGCACCGAGCGCTATCGTAATGACTACCTGACTGGCGACGTTGAGGACCGTCAACAGTTCCGCTACAAAAAAGTCATGAAGCAGGCCGAGTACTGGTTTGGCGATTTCAGTGATGCGCAGGAGAGCCGCATCCGGCGGCTGTCAGATGCGCGGCCGCTGGATAACGCGCTGGTGCTGGCCGACCGCATCGAGCGCCGGCAAGCGCTGATCGCGCTGCTCAAGAAGATACGCCGCGAACAGGCCCCGCGCGTGGCCGTGGTGCAGGCGCTCAAGGACTACACCCGCGTGTATTACGAGCGGACTGGCAATGGCGTCAATATGGCGTTTTTTGCGGCCTCGACCGATGCGGCGATCAGCCTGACGGCTGATGTGATCGCCATGACCACTCCGCGCCAGAAAGCTCACGCGATACGGCAATTGCAAGACCTGCAGGAACTTTTTCTGGACCTGGCAGGCTAGCGGACTTTATATTTCATTTTGTGGCACGACGCCAATCCATGCGATTCGCCGGACATGATGGTCGCCACGCATTCCGCTGCGAGCCGTTGTGAGATCGACCAAATGCCTTCACCGGGTTTTACGTTCCATGCACCTCGCTCAACCTGTCGTGATATCTGCTGCAAATATGATTACCCACGTTTCTTAAGGCCCTCGGTAAAAATAATATGGAACCACCACGGAGCAGCGGTCACTCACAGGCAGTTTCATTCAGCGAGTAACTCACCAGGTAATTTCAATGTAGAAACTAGCTATCCCTTATCCGGGAGGCATACGTAATCGTCGACCTCACACCGCCTCGCAGGCCGTGTCGTCACTCCGGATAACTTCTATTTTCAACCACCATCATGTCAAACAACATCGGTAATTCTGCTGTCAATCGGCTTGTCAATCAGGGCGATTCGTCTTCAAACTCAAACGGTGACTCGGCAGGCAGAAGTAATTCGGCCAACGCGGGAACGGAAGGGCTTTCATGGGTAGTTGGCATCGACGAAAGACCCGGTAGTTCAAGACCATCCGCCCCCGCCCTGACATCTTCCCGGCAAACCACACAACGCTCTGCAGGCAGTCTTGCCCGGCAAGCCGAACGTCGTCAGCTACGGAATTTAACGGCAACACTGGATCAAACAAGTATTGCATCATCAAGCAACAGCACTGGGGTGAACCCGGAGGACGGGGCGTCGACATCCGCTGCGGCGCGTCTCCCCCTTCACGAGCGCGATGGTGAACATTTCAGGCGCCAACCGCTGACACTGATGCAACTTAAGTTCGGTGACGAGCGACCTGATCAGCTGATTGATTTGCCAGGGGTCTCGCATCAAAGAATAGCGCTGGTAAGGGCTCCAGTGGACTCCGCAACAGGCGGACTGACCGGAAGGGCCTATCTCGAACACCTAATGCGCGACGATCTCAGATTGCCGCCGGCGCTCCAAATGCTTATCGAGGGGAAACACATCCTGCGTACAGGACCGCATGACGGCGCTCAACTTTCGGATGCAGCGTTATCGACGATCGCCGAGCGCTTGCGTCCAGTCATGGCTGAAATGTATCGCGACCCGGAGTTGGTCAGGGAAATAGGCAGACTTGCTACGGACACGTTAGGTAACTGCACCGACCGTTTTGATGACTTTGCCGGCCAGATGGAAAATGCTGCATTGCTATCTAATTTGAACCGTGGTGCCATTGATGAAAAAGCGTTATGGCGCTACGGCATCTCATTTTTCAAGCTCGATGTAGTTCGGTCTGAGGTAGGCCGTTTATACAGATCGCTCAATATTCCAGTAGGGAGTCAGAGTCAGGACGTCCATGATCATCACAATGCCGTTTATTACCTGCAGGATGAGCTCAATTTGCCTACGCGGCATGACCAGCCTATTTATATCGGTGCCCGCCTTGTTGGCATCATGACGGAAGCCCGGGCGCGTGCGATCGGGGAGAAAGTCAAGGCGCGTGCGGCTGAAAATGACGGTGAACATGCTTTTAATTTCATGGCGACCTGGGAGCCATGGAAGACGCATTTGCAAAACCGAGACGAACAGGATCAGAGCCCCGAATTCCAGCAATTCACGCAAGTGATGAATCACTTCGAAAAATTACTGGAGCGCACGGCACGAAACAGAGACGTTGTTGGATCGATAACGAACCGGTTAAATCCCGTCGAATACGACGCCGAACTTGGGACGATCATGGCGGGACGTAACCAGTCGGTTACCGATGCCTGCGTGCACCTTAGCCGAAAATTTCTCTTGAACTATCGCGCCAATTATTTGCACGAACGCGACTTGCTGCCTGATTACTTTAAATAACGCGGACTGCCTCGCTCAACGACCCATATTCTGTCATGGAATGCCACGCTTCCCCTGATGCAACATCATCGGACAGGGGCATTCCATGACGCGCCTCCCGACGCCGCAAAAAAACGACCCGCTTGCCATGCCAAATTTCGAAGTTACATCCAGATCGTCCATACCGAGCTCCTATCAATTGCAGCAAAACCAAGGGACATCAAATCCTGCAGTCCGCCAGATGTGGAAGCGGTTATCCCATTTAGTGGCAAGCATGAGAAAACCAAAGGCCATTAGCCCAACGTTGGTCGGAGAGAATGGCAGGGGGGTGGATTGTCCCGGTACGACGGCCGTCCATATCAAGACGGGACGAGGAGCACGCCAGTTTCCCATCCATGTCAATGTAATAACATTTGAAAAAAAGCGAAGATCTGGAGCGCGCCCGCCCGTGAACGCACCCCCGCCAACCATAGCAATGGCGGGGCAATCACCTCAGCATTTTGACTGGTTCAAAAACTATCTGTTGCAGGGACTGGATTCTGGAAAAGGGATTTTTCAATTCGTGTCGCCGCGCGCCCATCGCTTTTCATCGGGATTGTCACAACGTCCCAGCCTGACTGAAAAATCAATCGTTGAGCAGCTCACGGAAATGCTTGCCGCCAGCAACCACAGCGGAATCACGCCTGTCCTGGGGGATCGGTACACGATCATTAGCTTGGATTCTTTTCCTGGAAGCAGCGATGAGCATTGCTGCTTCAGGCTAACCGTGGAGGATCAGCTAGACGGCGATAAACGAAAAACCATTCCCATTACTCAGGTCGGGATGAATTTTTCTGACAATTTTCTCGACAAGGAGCAGATCAAGAGAGCGAGTGCGCTGCTCGATGATCACCTTAATGTTCTGGATCCGGGTTATCCGCCAATTGCTCAAACCGATCCGATGATCGTCAGCTATAAGGGAATAGGCCGCAATGCTGCCCTCATTTCGTACCGGGAAGCCTTGTCCCGTATTACTCATGGTTTGCTACGGCGCGATCTCGATGACACGTTGGTAGACATTGTCGGACAAGGCCGACGCGATCGCGGCGCGAAGTTCCTTCATACCGAACAACAGCTCGGTGCCGTGCACGAAGCACTCGTCGAGGCGTTTGACACGCGACGTCCTGCTCCGGTTTCGCGGCTTCCCCGGCCCCCGGTTGCGGTACAACGTCCTGCTCAGCCCATGGCGCTAGAGCCGCCATTGCCAGAGAGGACTTCGCCTGTTTTGTTGCATGAGGAACGTAGTGCCACCGCCGCGACTGTCTCACTTGCCGCCGAGGACACTATTGCGCCGGTCGTGCCGGTCTCTGCACGCGATGACCTGCTTGCCTTTGTCGACGCGCACAAAAACGAAAATCCACTGCAATTCATGGAGGTAATGGCGCGCAAGAATATCGACGCAGCGGCTTTTTGTGCTGTGCAAGATAAACGCATGCAAACCATTGCGCCGGATATGCCATTGATGGGGGTTCACCCACAGTCCATGCATGAAGGGATCGAGGTCCATCCCGATGACGACATCACAAGAAAGCCTCCGATACGAGTTGCACAAGGGAGTGCCTTGATGGATCTGGGTGCAAATGACAGGCGGGATGTATCGGCACATCAAGTCTGTCTTTCAGACCTCACATCAGCGACGCAACCTCAGACAGTGGCGCTATTGGATATCGACCCCACACCCGAAACCTTGTTTCCTGGCGGATTGGCAACTGCATTGCGTGAAGGACGGTTTGAGCCAAGTTTGGGCAATAGTGCTCCGCCGCCAAAATTGGACCTGCATCAGTTAAGTAATTTTGTCCGGCTTCACGGAGTGTTGAGCCTGAAATCAATCGAAGATCTTGCTGTAAATAACCCGGCTGCCGCCGTGCTCTTTCAATTCATTGACCATGCATTGTTATGTAGTGGTCACAATCAGCAAGAGCGCTGCGAGCGCTATGCCTATCTGGGAGATACCGACCACAGTTATGATCCAGTGGAAAATACGGCTTTGCCGACGTTTCTGGAAGGGGTGACTTACGACAAAGGCTATTGGCACATCAATGGTTATTCCGGAAAAGATCACGACAAGCAAGTCGTTGTTCGAACTATTGTTCAGGAGGCACTTAACCACTTGAACTGTACGGAAAAGACTCATGTCGCGATGCCGGTTTATCCGTTGGTTGTGTACGAATTATTGGCGAGTATCACCAACAGTTCTGTACCACAGTATTTGAAAGACCACGAAGAAGAAACAGAAAGGTTTTTAGCCAATAACATTCGAATGCGTGAAGAGCGCAAACTAAACATTGCGTTGAACCAGCAACGAACTGCGATGGAGCGAGAGGCAGTCGAGGCGACAAGACAACAAGCCTTTATTGATAATGACGTCTCCAGTTCGCTTCAGCGAACACTGAGCAATCTCGGCTACCCACGCGTATTGAAAGATCATTCAGTTGATGTCGTTATACCAATTGCAACTGACTTCAGTCGTCTTGATCAATTGAGTGCAATCCGCCAGAGATTAGGTGCAACGCACAACAAACAGGACATCAGTGCCAAATCACATCAGAGTTATGCTGGAGAAGACAACTTATGCTGGTTGCGCAGTACGTGGTTGTCAGTATTTTCAACCGCAACACCGGACCACCTCGGTGCGTTGTTGCCAGTAATTGCAGGGCCGATTCGCGAAAAAGGGGTTGCCGGGAGCGATGCTCCTTTACTCCAGTCCATCGCCGCCCTGTACCGGCAAGATCCGAATGCATTCATGCACTGGGAAGGAAACCTTGGAGATAAAGCACGCCTTGGTCCCAACCTGCCGCTCGCCGAAGTGCTGAAAGACCAACTACCCGCCGGCAATCATGGATCCTCGATCGCCGGAAATGTCGAAGGTTTCCTGAGAGGTTTGCAAATAGAAATTGTGACCGCCTTCCGCTCAAAAGGTAGCACCCTCATGCATGAGCTTGAAACCTTGACCCGTGGGCTGTCGCCAGCAAGCAGTGATCTGCCCGTATACTTGCACCGTGCATTGAATTTGCCGGTCCTTGTGATTGAAGCAGAACGGCATGTAACCGAGGGAACAGATGGTCGGGAGATGAACCTCAGCGGGCAATTACGTGTTGCCGCGCCGAAAGGATCTCCGTTGGCGGGGTGGATTGAACCACTGGCGGCACATCCTGAACACGGCCCCGAGGCGGCCAGTCGCGTCATGCAGGCATTTGATGACAAGCCGGTTTTGTGGCTGGAGAATGGTCATTACGACTTGTATTTACCTAAAGGAAATTCCGCGGAAGATGATGTTGCTTCAGCGAGCACGTCACGTCAGCGCCCTTCGTTAATGCACAATCTTCAGCGCGCACTCGGCATGCGATGACGAGTTAGATGAGGCTATCCAAGGGAGTATTGGGAAAAAAAATTGGTAGTACGTTAAGCGTGCCCCGGGGTTGGCACACTGCGGTACCGCCGAGGAATAACCTGAGTTCGCTTATCCCGAGCTCAGGTTGTTCTACGTTCCACTGCCCCTGAACCCCAATCTTCTGGCAGGGATAAATGGCATGGCGTAAAAATCCGGGATGCTGGCGTGCATTTCTAGTTAGCGCTCCACCGCTTGCAGCGTGATCGTACCCGGCATGGTCGTCGGCACGGCACAAGGTTCGTCATCGAAGGCAATGTCGCCATCGACCACCGGTGCCCCGGTAACAGCCAGACCGGCGAAATCAAACAGCTTGCGGTCCATCAGATGCGACGGTGCGACGGTCGACAGGGCGGCGAAGATGTTGTCGGTGCGGCCCGGATTTTTCTTGTCCCAGTCGCGCAGCATGTTCTTGAGTTGCTTGCGCTGCAGGTTTTCCTGGCTGCCGCACAGGTCGCACGGAATGATGGGGAAATTCTTTACCTCGGCGTAGCGTTCGGTGTCGGCTTCTTTGACGTAGGCCAGCGGCCGGATCACGATGTGCTTGCCGTCATCGGATTGCAGCTTGGGCGGCATGCTCTTGAGTTTTCCGCCAAAAAACATATTCAGAAAAAACGTTTCGAGGATGTCGTCGCGATGGTGACCCAGGGCGATCTTGGTCGCGCCAAGCTCGTCGGCGACCCGGTACAGGATGCCGCGCCGCAGCCGCGAGCACAGTGAACAGGTGGTCTTGCCTTCGGCAATGACGCGCTTGACGATGCTGTAGGTATCCTGGTTTTCGATGTGGAAAGCCACGCCGAGATCAGTCAGATAGGCCGGCAGGATGTGCTCCGGAAAGTTCGGCTGCTTCTGGTCGAGGTTGACGGCGATCAGCTCGAAGTTGATCGGCGCGCGTTCGCGCAGCGTCATCAGGATGTCTAGCAGGGCGTAGCTGTCCTTGCCGCCGGACAGGCAGACCATGACCTTGTCGCCTTCCTCGATCATGTTGAAGTCACCGATGGCCTGGCCGACCTGGCGGCACAGGCGTTTGTGCAGCTTGTTATTTTCGTAGGTGATTTTTTCGCGCTGTCGGGCCGACAGTGCGTCGGCGGATTCAGTTGCTGTATCGGACATGGTGGACTCCAGCATTCAGGTTGCCTTGATCCGGAAGACTTCGACACCGACCGATTCGCAGTCCGGATAGACGTCCGGCTTTTCAGTTGAGACGCGTACCGCGCGTACCTTCGGGTGTTGCAGCATCGCGGCAGCAACATCATCGCACAGGGTTTCCTGCAGATGGATGTGGCCGGCTTCGGTGCGTTTGGAAATCGTGCTGCGGATGAAGTCATAGTCGACTACTTCGTCGAGCAGATCGCCTTTCGGGGTCGACAGTTCAAGCGGAATGAACAGGTCAACATTGATCAGCACGCGCTGTTCGGCTTTCTTTTCGAAATCATGGACGCCGATGTTGATCAGGACTTCGTAATTGCGCAGAAACAGGCGACGACAATCAGCGAGGGCGGGTTGGGACAGGAATGAGGACATGGTCACGATCGGTATTGAAACGGGGTGGGGTTAATGGGCAACGAACATGATGTCGCGTTGCAGTGGAATCAGGTGCTGGCCGCCATCGACCAGCAAGGTGGTGCCGGTCATTGCGTGCGCCCCGGCGACATAGCAGACGGCATCGGCGATATCTTCTGGCGTGCTGGAACGACCCAGCGGCGTAATTTTGTGTGCCTTTTCAAAACTGGCCTGGCTCTGGTCTCCGGAAATCAGCGTGATGCCTGGGGCGACGCCGACCACCCGCAGTTTTGGTGCCAGTGCCTGCGCCAGCATCACGGTTGCGGTCTGCAGCGCGGCCTTCGATAGCGTGTATGACAGAAAATCCGGATTCATGTTGAACAGTTTCTGGTCCAGTAAATTGATGACGACCGATTGTTCGCCGTCCGGTGTTGCTGCATGCAGCGCTTGCGCCAGCAGGATGGGGGCGGCGAGGTTGGCATGCATGTGTTCATCGAGTACAGCCAGCGAAAAATCAGCCGGGCCATCCTGCTCGAATAGCGAGGCATTGTTGACGACGCAGGCCAGCCGGCTTTGCGGGCCGCAGCAGGCAATGGCGTCCGGCAATAGTTTTTTGACGGCCTGTTCATCGGTCAGGTCGCATTGCAATGCCCAGGCGCGCCTGCCGAGTTGTTCAATCTCATGGACTGTCGTGGCGGCCTCGCCAGCCGAGCGACCGTAGTGCACAATGACGTCCCAGCCACGCTCGGCCAATGCCAGCGCGATGGTGCGGCCGATGCGTTTGGCCGCGCCCGTGACGAGTGCAACTTTCTGTTGGCCCGTGGTCATAGTGTTGTGCCTTTCGCTGAGATATCGATAAAAAAGCCATGCAATTGCAACTGCCCGAACCCTCTGCTGACGCGCTGCGTGCTTCGCGCGCGCTGCATACCCTGATCGCCAACGACATCCGCCGCAATTCCGGCTGGATATCTTTTTCGCGCTACATGGAGCTGGCGCTGTACGAGCCGGAGCTCGGTTATTACAGC
Organism: Oxalobacteraceae bacterium IMCC9480; assembly: GCA_000195205.2. Classification (GTDB taxonomy): domain Bacteria; phylum Pseudomonadota; class Gammaproteobacteria; order Burkholderiales; family Burkholderiaceae_D; genus Actimicrobium. Next base: position 11,368 of record AEPR01000173.1, read on the forward strand.
GGCGGGGCCGCCAAGCTCGGAAAAGACGGAGATTTTACAACCGCCCCCGAAATCACGTCGCTATTCGGTGCGACGCTGGCGCACGCCGTGGCCGACTTGCTGCCGAAGATCGCTCCTCATTTGCTGGAGTTCGGTGCCGGCACCGGCAAACTGGCGTTCGATTTGCTGACCGAGCTGGCCTTGATGGGAATCCCCGTGCACCGGTATTCGATTGTCGAATTGTCGGGCGAATTACGGGCGCGCCAGCAGCAATTGCTCAAGGGCTTTCCGCAGGTGGTGTGGCTGGATCATTTTCCGTCGGTATTTACCGGCGTGGTGATCGGCAATGAAGTGCTCGACGCGATGCCGGCGCATCTGGTGGTGAAGACCGAGCACGGCTGGCGCGAGCGCGGCATCGGTCTGTCGGCCCGACATTTTGTCTATCGCGAGCATCCGTGCGATGCCGCGCTGATTGCGCAGATTCCAGAGGCGGATGCGCTGCCGGTCGGCTATGCGACGGAAGTCCATCCGGTAGCCGCCGGTTTCATGCGTTCGCTGGCAGAGATGCTGTGCGCCGGTTTCGAGGACTCCGGGCAGGGCAGTGCGGCGATCCTGATCGATTACGGTTTTCCTGCACACGAGTATTACCTCGACCAGCGCGAGCACGGCACGCTGATGTGCCACTACCGCCATCACGCCCACGACGATCCGTTTTTCCTGCCGGGTTTGCAGGACATCACGGCGCATGTCGATTTCACGGCGATGGCGCGGGCCGCGCTGGAGGGCGGGCTCG